>JBEKVL010000192.1:0-9308 GCA_049514055.1 Tepidisphaeraceae bacterium
CGTCGGTTCGTCCTAAATGAGGAAGAAATGCGCGTTGCGATGACCGTCTACAACGAAACATGCGATCCGCCATGGAATCACGACGAATTGGCTCACAAGATTGCAGACGCCATCCGCGTTGTCCCCGCCGCAGATGTTGGGCGAAAACTACACGAGGGGGCGCGCAGATGACCGCGACCGCTGATCCAACCCGGCTCCGGCTCCGCAAACTACTGGCCATCGCGCTCGACCCGGCCGCCGTGGATGGAGAGGCCGAGAACGCCGGCGTGCGAGCGGTCAAGGAAGCCAGACGGCTCGGCTTGACGCTCTCTGATTTCTTCCCGGCGCCGACTCAGCCGGTGATTCTCTACCGCGACCGACCGGAACCAGCCGACTTCGGGCCGCCGATCCAATTCGGCAAGTACAAGGGTGAGAGCATCAGGAAGATCGCGCGCGACGACCCGGACTATTTGGAGTGGGTTCTGGAGAATTGCGAGCGACTGGGGAAGCGGACAAGGAGCGTGATCGAGGAGGCGCTCGAGGGGGTTTCAACTTGAGCACCACCGCCGCCAAACTCCGCGACTCGCTCACCCGCTAGGCCGATCCGGGCCCCACCACGTTGTATCCGGTCGAGGCCGATGACCATGCCGCACGGCTCGCGACGGTTCGGCGATGGGTGGCGTGTACCAGGTGGAGGCACTGGTCAAGCGAGTGGTTTGCTCTGGCCGCGCGGCTCAGCGTCGCCGAGGTGGAACAGATCCGGGACGGCATCGATCACACCCAGGAGGCCGCGTAATGACCGCGCCCTCGACATCCTCGACAACGCCGCGCAGGCCGGCCAAGGCGAAAACCAGCCCGGTGCCGGCCGTCGAGTATGTCTTTGTTCCCCGCGCCCGTTGCCCAGGGTGCGAGTCAGCGGATTTCTTGACCTACAGAAGTGCCGCCAATGGAGACGGCTCGACAACTCGGCATACGCAATGCCGCTACTGCGGGCACAAGTTCCGGGTCGTGATGGAGTAGATTCCAAATTTTGGAAAGTTGATCCGGGACCATTGATAGGATGCGAACGCCACGAACGAGAACACGAAAAGTCTTCGCTCAACTGGTCAGCTTGTTGTGGATCTCCAGCGACCGCACCGCGAAGTAAGCGCGGCCATTCAACGCTTGAACCTGCCGCCGGCCATGGAGTTAAACGGCGTGCCCTACTATGACGCCCAGGCCATCGAGCAGTTGTATTCGGCTCTGAAGAACGCGGGCGGGAAAGGGAACAGATGACCGCCGCCACCACCGAAGAATTTCGACTCCGGCTGCTCCGATTGGCGTACGCCGTCGCTCCGGTGGAGACGATGGCCAGACCGGTGTATGTAGTCTTCGCGTCAGAGTCCGGCATTCTTTGTTCAAATTCCGGCACATGCTGGGGAATGGTGGGAGCATGCACCGACATCCTGCTCCGCGAGACCATCGGCGCCCGGTGGGCTGGTCGAGGCTGGGGCAGCCTGCTGGCCGATCCGACTGACGACACCGCCAGAACAAACGGCACGTTCCTTCACGAATTAGCCCACATCTGCGCCGGTCAGTTGACGGTCAGTAACCGAGATTTTCCGCCCGGCATAGCCGCCGTGATCCAGACGGAATTACGGCAGGAGTTCACCACCAGGCGCGATACGCCGGCCAGGACGGTGCAGACCCATGGCATCAATTTCACCCGCGCTATACTTCATCTGCGGGATCGTGCCGCCGGCGCCGGTGTCGAAGTGCCGTTTAATGCGTTGAGTACGCAAACGCAGATTCACCCGTCGATATTCGCGCACGCGCTCCGCGATGAACTGCGGACCTGCCGATACTGGCCGTTTTCGCGCATCATGGCCAGCGCCCTGCCGAAGACATTCCGCAAACTGTGGACGCGCGATCGTGAGATCATCGACAAACAACAACGCCAGCAGTCAACCGAGGAATGTCCCCCGGCCGTGGTGGCGGCATAACGCGAAAGGTTACACCAATGTCACTACTCGAAAGAATTAGAGTCTCATTAACCAGACGACAACAGAGCGCAACAGAAGCATACTTAGCCGCATTGAAAACCGGTGATGGTGACCGCATTCTCGCGACCGCGACAGCCGCCGGGATCGACGCCGCCCGGGTCGAGCAGGATGTGGTCGTGCTGGAGCGCGTCGCCGAACTTACCGCCATCGCCCCGAAAATGCCTGCTGTCGAAAGGGTGCTCGCGGATGCGCAGAAGCGCGCCGAGGCCGCTGCCAGTGAATGGGACAATATTGTACCCAAACTGCAACAGGCTTGCGACAACGCGGCGCTGGACGTGAACGCGGCCGACGTGGAACTTCAGTCGATCAAGGTTGCTGTCGCTCAAGCACACGTTTCATATCGCGACAACCCCGAACTCCTGCCCGCAGTCAAGGCGCCCGCCGCGATTAAGGCCGTGTTCACGCAAGAAAACGCACAGGCCACCGAACAGGCCGCGTATCTTGCGAAGATGCAGCGCACCACGGCCGCGGAGAAGAAGCTGGCCGAACTGAAATTCGCGGAGCGCGACGTCAGCGACGGGAGATTCCCGCGCGAAGCATGGTTCAGCCCAGAGGAATTTGAGAAAGATCGGCCCGGCCTGCTGGTCAAAAGTCAAACGGCCATCACGCTGGTTGAAACAGAACTTTAACAAGCCAGACGGTAGACCTTGCGCGGCCGCGCCGGTGCCGGTGTCGGCCGTGCCGGCGCGGGGGCGCGATCGTGAGACGAGTACACAACAGAATGGAGCTATCATGCGAATCATTGCAACAACTGACATCGACGGACAGGAACGAACTGGCGTACTTAACGTGGCCGAGAACGGCGTTGTCGTGGTGCAGTGTGGTGGCATTGTATGTGTCACGGGTGATCGGCTTGGCATTCTCTATCCCGTTGACCAGCCAGGCGCTGTGTCGGCCGCGCAGTGCCATGGTTTGGCCAATAGCGGCTGCAAATTCATGCACGATGACGGCGCTCGTCTTCGCGCGGAGATCGCCGACATCATCGCCGGCAGCAGGAGCGTTACCGACGACAGCGACGACGACGACGACGCCCAGGTCGGCCGGGCCGCCGACTTGACGGGCGCGAATGCGATGGAGACGGAGGCTATCCGCACGGCATTGCAGGCCCAGGCCGACGACGACGCAGGCGAGCCCGGCACCGTCACGGCTACGCCGGCGCCGACAGCGGCGGGTGTGGGTATGGCGGCAGATGTTGACATTGAATAACGCGGAGGCCGCCCCCCCAGGCCCGTGGACGTATGGGTCCTGTCGAGCCCCTGGCGCTTGTTGACCGATTCGGCCAAAAGTCTCATAGGAAAGTTACTTTATTTGGCGAGCGAAAAGTGAAAGGAAGACAGAATCAAGGAACTGCGTCGAATCCGGGCCGGCGACCTGAAAACCAACCCGAAAAACTGGCGTACGCACCCCGAACAGCAGCGGAAGGCGTTGCAGGCGTGTCTGTGCCGTGCGGAAGAGCGTTCGGGAGTCCGAAGAAGGGCGGCTGGCGGCGTGATGCTGGGGAAATGGGAAGAATTATTGGAAACCACGTTGGCGGCGAGAAAATCAGCCCTGGCTGTGACAAACCAGCAAGATACTGACAATGTTACCCGCATAATCAATCAGGTGGTTCGACCAATATTAGTACCCCGTGGGCGCGTGTTTGTCGTAGGGTAGAGAGGGTCATGTGTTTTTCAGTCCACGTTGGACGGTGACAGGCCCGGACAAAGGAGTAGAGTCATGATGCAAGATGTTGCCAACAGTAGTGAGCGATTGCTGCCGATCAAGGATGCGGCCGCGTGGGCTGGCGTCGGGCCGAAGACACTCCGGCGGGCTATCCGCGATGGGCGTCTGCGTCGGGCGGGTGCCAAGGTTCGCAAGGTGTTGATCGCCTATGCGGACTTGGTATTGTGGATGGACGGAAAAGCGCCACGGATGGCCTGACCATGTACAAAGACAAACACTCAAAAACCTACGTGGTGCAAGTCGTGGTCAACGGCAAGCGTGTGCGTCATCGCGCCCCGGACAAGGAATCAGCCAAGGCGCTCGAGTCGAGGCTGAAGAACTTGCAGTATCGGGCGAGAGTGGGGCTTGTCTCGGCCGCTGACCTGGCCATGATGGAACATGCGGGCCGATCTCTCGCCGATCACCTGGATGACTACGTTGCCTTCCTCAAGGATAAGGGCGGTACTCCTGGGCATCCTGAACGTACGCGGCAATTGATCGGGTACATCCTGGTCGATGGGTGCAAGGCCAAGAATCTGAGCGACGTGGACGCCGTGGCCGTCCAGCGGGCCATTGGCGAGCGGCATGAGTCGGGCGTCTGGTCGCGTACAACGTGCAACCATGCCGTGCAGGCCGTCAAGGGTTTCGCGAAGTGGCTTTGGGAACACGGCCGGACAAGTCGGCATCTCCTGGTCACTCTCAAACGCAAGTGCGATGGCGAGCGTGAACATGAGCGGGCCGTCTTCACGAGCGAGCAAGAGCGGAAGTTGATCGACGCTGCCGAGGCGGGGCCGATCCGTCATGGCGTGAGCGGATATGAGCGGGCCATGTTCTACCGGGTCGCGTTCGCCACGGGCTACCGTTCGGGTTCGCTTCGGAAGCTGACTACGGCATCATTCAACCTGGATGTGGAGAAGCCTGGGATTCGACTGGCCGCGTCACAAGTGAAGAATCGCCGCGAGAAGTACCAAGGGGTGCCGAAAGACCTCGGGGCCATGCTTCGGGATTTCCTGGCCGGTCGTCGTGCCGATGATCCGGCCTTCCGGATGCCGCACAAGTCGGATGTGGTGCGGATGCTGCGGAAGGATATGCAGGCCGCTGGGCTGCCCGAGAAGGACGAACAGGGACGTTTCTACGACTTCCATGCGATCCGGCATACCTGTATTACGCGATGGGGCGAGATTAGCGGCAACGATCTCCGTGCCATGCAAGAACTTGCAGGGCATTCGACACCGGCAATGACGATGCACTACTCGCATCCTGCCGATGATCGCCTGCGTGAGACTGTCGAGGGTTTGCCCGTTGTGCCTCGGCCCGTGGGCGCTGCAATGGCGCTGCAATCGGGCGTCGAAACCGGGGCAAAAGAGGCCACGGGAGTCCAAGCGGCCCAGAAGCCCGGAAGTGGCAAAACACACGGGAAAACAGGGGAAAACAGCGGGATTCCGCTAATGAGCACGTTGGGACTTGAACCCAAGACCTACGGATTAAAAGTCCGTTGCTCTACCAACTGAGCTACGTGCTCGACAACTGCCGAGTTGTACATCGTAAACGGGCGCGATGGCGGAGGCAAGCATTCGTCCAGTTCACATTCGTCCAGATCTCGTTCGGTCAATCTCCGAAGTTGCCGGCGAAGCCCCAGGCGTTGACGCCGACGCGGCCGGGGAAATGCTGGCGGGCGATTTGGGCGATGCGCTGACGATACTCGAGCGTTACCGAGGCCGGATCGACGGCGGCCATGGCCTGCGGCAGGGGGGTACGCTTAGTCCGGGAGCCGTTGCAGGAACCATCGCCGTCGATGTAGTGGTCGATGATGACCGCGTCGGCCACCTCCCGCAGCCGGCCGAAGAACCGCTCGGGGTGGTCGATCGGCAGCAGCGGCGCCACGGTGATGGTGACCCGCAGTCCGGCCGACTTCATCGCCGCCGCGGCCGAGAGACGTTTCTCGATGGTGCTGGCCGAGCGGGGCAGGCCGGGCAATTCGTCGCGGTCGGATTCGATGCTGAGTTGCAGCCGTAAATCGCAGCGGCCGGTCAGCTTGGCGTAGGTACCGGTGCAGTCGGCCATGTGGTGAGAGTGCGACTGCACGATCAGCACATCGGGCGGCCGGGCGGCCATCGCATCGAGCACGCGCTGCGTGATATGGAGTTTCTGTTCCAGGGGCTGGAACGGCTCGGTGGAACTGGAGAGGAAGATGCCGAATTTGCCGAGTTTGGCTCGAGCCCAGCGGCGTTCGTTGGCGTATTCGCGTGCGTAGGCTTCGGCCGCGTTGTCGCGGGCTTCGACGAACGAGCCCCACGGCTCCCCGTGCGTGACCCACCAGATGTGCCGGGCATAACAGCCGACTCCGCACAGCGAGTTTCCGTAGGCGCAGCCGCGATACGGCTGGAGCGAGTGTGAGCAGACCGTTCCCAGGTAGCCGCAGGTGCGCGTGAGAATCCGGCCGATCTGAGCGTGGGTAGTGGTCATGTGGCATCCCCGGTCCCCGTCATCTCCGCTTGATGAGTCCGACGATCCAGAGCAGTACCACGGCTCCGGCGACCGCCGTGAGCAGCGCACCCGTCAGTCCGGAGGCGGTGAGGCCCAGATGCCTGAAGATCCAGCCGCCAACGATGGCGCCGATGATGCCGACGACGAGGTTGCCGAGGCAACCGAAGCCTCTGCCTTTCATCAGCAGGCCGCCGATCCAACCGGCCAGCACGCCGATGATGAGAAACCATAGGAAGTCCATATTGTCTCCGTTACGAACGATTCTAACCGAGGGAATCAGGGGCAGGTCAAGGGGCACGGTAACGACGAGGGTTCAGGGTTCAGATTTGAACGCTGCCTGCCCCGTCTATTTCGCATGAACTGCGGGATGTTTGGCCAGCAAGTCCTTCGCCAAGCCCCCGCCTCTCTTAGCGGACCATTCCAGCAGTTGGCGGCCGCGTTCTTCGTCGCGAGGGGTGTTGATGCCTTCACAGAGGATCCGGCCCAGTTGCCAGAGTGCCTCGACATTGAGCGGCTCCTTCTGCAACACCGCCTCAAGATCGAACAGGCCTCGATCGACGTCCAACTCCACGCCGTACTCACCGGTCACATGCGCTGCAGCAAGTACCACCTGGGCCTGCAAGTCGCCGAGGCCGGCTGCGCGGCGCAGCATGCGGCGTTTGAAGTTGGTGTCATCATCGCCATAGAGAGCCATGATTGTCATCGCGGTCGGATTTCCCCACAGAGCACCGCGGACAACGTTGTTCCACCCGGGTTGCCGCGTCGCAGTCAGTTCAGAACCGCTGACCGCGTTAATTGCCACGAGTCGAATCCACTCCGGGGCGCCCAGCCGTGCCGCCTCCCGGCCATGCTCGACGCACTGCTGTTGATCGTCTCGCTCGTGACACAAATCCGCGAGTGCCCCGCACGCACGCCCCACGCCACTCTGGGCTGCGTCCAAGAGCCACTTCTCGGCCTGAATGGGATCCTTCTCGACTCCCGCGCCACCAGACTTGTAGGCCAGACCGACGAAGAACAGACCCATTGGCTCCCCGCAGTCGACGGCATCCTTCATGAGTTTGAGTCCGCTCGCGGCGTCACCTGGTACGCCTTTCCCATGCACCAGTGCATCACCGTAGATCGCCATAGCTCGTGGATATCGCAGTTCCGCGGCCCGGCGAAGCCAGCGGGCGGAGTCCGCGGCATCGGTCGTCCTGGCCCAGCCGGCGATGCCGGCCAGCGCGGCCCAGGTCATGGTCGCCGGGTCGGGATGTTCACTTCTGGCGCGGGCTTCCATCCGTTGCACGGCCGCCGGTGTCGGACGGTCGCCGATGAGGGACAACCAATCCTCGAACTGGTCGGCATCATCCATAGCTTGTGCTTCCTCCGGCGACGTGGGCAAGGCCGGCCGGGCGGCCGGACCAACACCCGGGTGAGCATCGGCCGGAGGCTTGGCGTCTCGATTCTTCACCAACCATTCCCGCGCTATCTTCACGCCTCGTGTGGCGGATCGCTCCATCAAGGCGACGCCTCGGTCGCGGTCCTGATGGATCCCGGCAGCCTCATCATAGAGACCCTGACCGAGCACGAGTTCCGCCTGTGCCTGCGTTTCCCCGTCGCCCAACGCAGCCAGACGCTCCAGGTCGCGCCAGCCGCGCTCCGTTTGTATTTGGTGGTCGACGCGTGTCGCAGCCAAGAAAACTTGAGCGAGATCGTCTCCTCGACGTGTTGCTTGGGTGAGCAGCCGCAAACACAGCATTGGATCCTTTTGAAGCCCGAAGGCCGCATTGCGAACTGCAATGGCGTAAACGCGCATCAGAACGGGATCTCCGGAAAGGGCGCCGCGCACCAAATACCGGACTGCCTTCGCAGTATCCCGCGGAGGACTCGTCTCGTATTCATAATACGCAAAACAAGTCCGCAGCAGTTCGATATGTCCCATGTCGGCCGCGCGTTCGGCAAATTCCATGGTCCTGACCGGATCGTTTTGCGTTTCGTACACCTTTGCCAAGTTGGCAGCGGCAGTGAAGTAACCCGCATCGAGGGACTGCTTGAAACATTGTTCCGCCCGCAACACGTCCGCGGGTGCGCCGGGGCGTGCGTCGAGATGGGAGGCGCCAAGTGCGTTCAGCGCGCGGGCATCACCTCTGTCAGCGGCTACTCGGATAAACCGAAGGCCCGCCTCCACGTCTTTTGCGACATGCACTCCAGTGCACAACTCAACACCCCATTGGGCCAGGGCGGCAGGGTGGCCGAGTTCAGCGGCATGACGATAGTATTGCAGGCCGTCGATTTCTCCCTTGGGAATCAAGCCCTCTTGTTCGCACCGACCTGTCCAGAAGAGCGCCTCCGGGTCGTCGGCGTGTTCCTTGGCCCGGCCGACCATGCGCTGCACGATCGTGTCGTCGGGCTTGTCGCCGTATCGGTAGGCCCAGTCGTGGAATATCTCGATGTCGGCACGATATTGGCGATCGCGCACGGCGGGCGCAGGCCGGGTTGCCGGTTCGATGGCGGGCTTTTCTGCGGCGAGAGAGAATGATGCATGGAGCATGCACAATCCGCATAGAAGCGAAACCCACGACAGGCGATTGAGTGTGACCATCCCGAAGCCTCCCTTGTGCCACGGGCCGCCGGACGCGGGGAGCGTGCGGCGGCGGCAACTCGTGGGCGGTTGAGTATCATACCCGTCATCCGGCGCGTTGGAAGGGGAGAACTTGCCGGAACGGACGCTGGGGGTACACCGCGATTTGGTGGCAATTCCGTGTTGGCGACCAGGACAGAACATCTGTCGGAGTACAGGCGAGAAGCCCAGACCACGAGGGCGCGGATGCAGATTGGGCGGTGGAGCCAACTGCGAAGAGCCAAAGGGAGCGGTGGGCGGGGTTGCGGTCGACGTGAAGAAAGAATGTTTGGCGCGGAGGGTGTGGGGGGTGCCTGGCATAAAGGTTTCCCTGGGAACGGGTTATGAGCTTGTGGATGATGGATGGGGTTGAGAAAAGCGTGGCCAAAGCGTGTCTAAAATCTCCCCAAAGTCACCCCATGGCAGCGCGTGGATCGCGTCGGAACGGCGCTGGGCGTTGATGGTTGTGGGAGGTACGCGGAAAAAAACTGTTTGGAGAG
>JBEKVL010000193.1:0-9279 GCA_049514055.1 Tepidisphaeraceae bacterium
CATTCTGTAGTTCGCGCCGAACTCGCCAGAACTGCCACCAGGGCCAAGAGGCAAGATCCGGCGACTTCGTGAGGCGGTCCGGGCGGACTTTTTCCTCAACAATACTCCGCAGAGCGGGCCATCTGTGGATCTCCTGCTCGGTCATTTCGCCGAAGCAGATTACCCAGCGACTGTGGGTCTGCGTTGGGCTCGTGTTTAGCTCCTCTCCTCCGATATAGGGCAAAATGCACTCTGCGTTTGTATTCTCCTGCGCAACCAATGCTCTCATACGACTGACAGGGGTCGCATTAGGGTCTGTGTCGTCGAAGAGAAATCCCTGGCCTTTGATGTCACAGCCGATGAAACTGCGATTGCGGTTTGCCGCGAGCGGGAGCGGGTCGTCATGTGTCCCCCCATGAAACAGGAACGCCGAGATGAACCGCACGGGCCTGTCATCCAGACGACGCGGACCAGTATACCGGCCTTTCCAGACATCCACGACTGATACAACAACTGCAGCGGAACCCGGCCAGCGAAGGCGTCGGCGTGCCTCGAAGATCTCGCCTCCGTTCTTACCGATCCAGCGTAGTCCAGCCCGTCGAGTATCACCTTGTGCAATGGTGTTCGTGGCGATGAGCCCAAAGGTACCGTTCGGGCACAAACAACTGAATGCTCGCCGATAGAAGTGGGCGACCAGATCAGCGTTCCCCGATGTCTCAGCGTGTAACTCCACAAGCCAATCCGCATACGTCTTGCCCAGACCGCCCGAAATTCGCTTCCCACCCATGAATGGCGGATTCCCCACAATTGCATCGAAGCCAGGATTGTCACGGCCGAACACCTCCGGGAACTCGATTTCCCAATGAAAAGGTGAGAGCGGATGCTCGCCCACGCGGAGTTGTCGGGCCAGGAACTCCAATTCTCCGCGTTCCCGCCGGCCGGTGAGCCACTCGGATGTTTGTCCCAGCAGTTCCAGCCGCAGTTGCTCGCGAGCCCTGTCCTTGTCCCGGTCAAAGAAGCTGAAAACCACCAGATCGCCGAGCAGGCGAACATCATCCAGCGCCTGATCGGCCGCGCGCAGCCACTGCTGCAATTCGGCCTCGGGCATGTCGTCGGGCGCGTTCTGGATGGCGAAACGCCGCTTCTGGGCTTCCAACAGCTTGTTGCCGATGCGGAGCGATTCGAATCCCTGCGGCGGGTTGTCCTGCCAGTGGAAGGCGAGAATCTGTTTGCGCGTCAGCCCCACCAGCGTGTCGCCGCACCGCAGGGCGTGGTCCAGGAACGTGAAGGGGTGGTCCTTGGCCAGCGTCACCAGCCACAGCGAGAGCTTGGCCAGATCGACGGCCATGGGGTTCTTGTCCACGCCGTATATGCACCGCTGGGCGACCAGCCGCCGGGCGTGGAGAACCTCATCTTCATCCGGGGGAAGCTTGGGTACGCGGCCATGGGCATGCCAGGCCTTGACCAACTCGTCGCCAAGCTGGCGGCAGGTTTCCACCTGGAACGCGCCAGAACCGATCGCGATGTCACAGATCTTCAGGTCGAGGATTTGTTCGGGATTGGGTTTCTCACCGAGCCGTTGCAGGATTGGCCGCAGGGTCGTGCGGACAATTGGCTCGGTGAACGAACGCGGGGTGTAGTGCGAGCCGCTGCGTCGGCGTTCATCGGAGGGCTGAAGCACCATCGCACCCTTGGGCGCGACGTTTGGCGTGGCGTGGCGGGCGATCTTCTTCTCCAACGCCGCCAGCAGGTCCTCGATGGTGCTGGCGTTCTTGAGGGCCTCGGCGGCCGGGCCGGTGAGTTTCTGGTCGCTATGGTCAACCAGCCACTTGGCCCGGTCGGCCGGCTTGGCCGCCAGAAGCTCTTCCAAGTTGATCGCGGCCGGAGCGCCGTGGCTCTTGACGGGCTTGATGGCGATGGACCGGCCGCCCGCCACCTGGAGGTTGAACCCCATGATCGTTTCATAGACGCTGCCGATCTGCTCGACATCCAGCATGCGGTAGCTCAGCCGCTCGCCATTGAGGATGAGCAGATTGTCCAGCACGCGCCAGATAACGCCATCGGAAACTCGGGGCACATCCAGCTTCTCGCCGGACGCGCGGAGTTGGCGCCACGGCCGGCCTTCCAGGAAGTTGTAACGATCCGGGTCGAAGAGGTAGCCGCGTCGGCCGGGAATGTGAAAGCCGGCATGGCTGCCGCCGTCGTAGATCAGGCGGAAAAGTGTCAGGAGCTGTGCCCAGGCGCCGTAACGCTGGTCCATCGTATCGGGATAGCGGCCGGCATCGGCCCGCAGCCGCTCGAACAGGCCGGCGACCGAGTAGTGGTTGGTGTAGATCGGATCGGTGGAAAGCAGGCCTCGGTCCTCGGCGAAGAGAATGAAGACCAGGCGCATCAGGACGGTCAGGAGGCCGGCGTAGACGTGGTTGGGATCTTCGGCCAGAACTTGGCGGAGAAGCTCGCCCTTACGCTGGTCGTCGGCGGCCTGGAAGCCGCGGAGAAGCTCATACAGCGCGGCCAGCACCTGCTGGGCAAGCTGCGTGGAAACCACGTTCTGATACTTGCGGCTGTCGGCGAGGATCGCGGGCAGGCGCTGTTTCTCCGGCAGACTGAAGAGGCGTTCGGCGCACAGGAGCATGTGCATGGCCGCAAATATCGGCCGGCCGGCAACCTGGCGCATCGCGCCCACGGGGAAGGTGACGTGCCCGCTGCTCTCACTTGGCGGCCGATACACCAGCCGAAGATGCGTGCCGTTGAACAAGATGCCGATCTGCATCTGCGTGTCGTGCAACAATCGCTCGAAACGTGACTGCGGGCTGGCCTGCCAGTGCCGATCATCTTCGGCGACGACCTGGTCCAGATCCTGACCGGCGGGCCACGTTTGGATCAGCATCATCCATGGCCGGGCGGGATCCTTCGGCTGGAATTCGCGGACGGCGTAGGCGGGACGCAGGATTTCGTGGTAATCCGGCAGCGCCACTTCCAACGATGAGGGCAACGGTTTGCCCTTGGGCGAGCCATCGAGGTCGGCCGGTTCCCAGCCGAGCACCGTCTGGGCGAACGCGGGAAAATCGGCGATCGCGGGCGTCACATCCTCGTCCTTGGGCAAGCAGGCCAGGAATTTCTGATGCTCGGAGATAATGTTGCGATTGACGACCGCCTGCGCCGCCAGAAGCGCCGGAATCGACACGACCAGACCCACTGGCTGCACGAAGCCGAGCCATTCTTGATGAGCGAGTGTTTCCGGATCCTTCGCCATGCCTGTCACCCCGTCACTGGCCAAAGGTACACAAGTCCGACCGGCTCGATGCGGTTCGCGCGCACTTGGTACAGATCGTGAATACGAGCCGGCTCGACTTCCATTTCACGTCCGATCCTGCCCAGCCGCTTGTCCCAGTAGCGGCGATTGGCCTCAAGCTGCCGCAGTTCATCCTCCGGGAAACTCAGCCGCAACTGGTTTGGATCATCCTTTGCGTGCTTGGCCACCGTCGCCTCGATGTGCTTCTTCTGATCCGCGAGGATCTGCCGCATGGCCTTGGCCTCAAACTCGCCGCGCTCGGCCAGTCTCTTCCGGGCATCAGCAGCGTATTCCTCGCCGCGCGTCTGAAGTTGCGGCAGGAGTTCTTTGACATCGAGTGGGGCGCTGGCCTGGAGTTGTTCGAGAATGGTTCGATTGAGGGGCTGGTGGCGCGTGGGCAGGAGCGCTGCCTCCAACAGCTCAAGCGTCTTGGCTTCGGCTTCGCGCCCGTAGTGGCTCAACGTGCCCCGGCGCGATCTTGGATCGATCCACCGTGCGGTCACCGGCACCAATTCCTCGTGCAGCCGGGCCGCGCCAGGGCCATATAGGCAGAGGCGGCCCAACAGAATAACGCGAGGGATGGCGTCGCTGGTCTGCACCAGACATGCCCGTGACAGGTCGTGATGCACAAAGCCCTGGGCCATGAATCGTGACAAGAGACGCTGCACAACCCGCTGCTCCAGGTGCAGATGCACCGCCTCGTCGCTCATCGTGCCCGGATCTTCGAAAATGACGGGACGGATCGGCGACGCCCGCCGCCATTCCCATGGTTTCTGGTCGCGCTGCCGAGGCACGCGGAGTGTGTCCATCGTGTCGGCCCAGGTCGGATCAGCGCCCTCCCGCTGATCGAGGGCCGGAAACTGACATCGGGCGGGGCCGTCGCCGCTGGCTGGCAACACTTTCAGCGGCTCGGCGCCCATGAGCTCCAACGCGCATGAAATCGCCGAGCGGAAATGTTCCTCCGTCAAGCCGACGGCCTTCTGCGAGTCCTCCAGACGAGTTCGCAGGCGATCGATCTGCGCGCGCAGTTCGTCCTGGCGCTCGCGGGACGCCTCCAATTCCTCCTCCACGGTGTGGCGGCTGTCGGCAGCGAGATTCTCCTCGTCGATCTCCCGTTCCATCGCGTCCACTCGTTCGCGGCGGATCCCCTGTCGCATCTTGTCGGCCAGGCGGTAGTCGATAACCTGGGCGAGGCTGCCCAGTTCCTTCCTGATCGTCTCCGTCTTGCGGACCAATGCGGCGAGGATGCGGTCCTCCGGCCGCTGCGCATAGAAGAAGTAGTGGCAATAGACCACCGGCTGCGGCTGAAGTTTGCGGTCGATCCGACCATTGCGCTGCTCCATGCGGCTGGGGTTCCACGGCACGTCGAAATGGAACAGGTTCCAGCAGTGCGACTGGAGGTTCAAGCCTTCGCGAGCCGCGTCGGTGGCGATCAGGATGCGGACGGGGTGCTTGGCTGGATCGGCGTTGAACGCCCGCTTGATCTCTTCGCGCTGGTCCGGTGGCGTGGGGCCATGGTAAACGGCGATCCGCTGCTCGGCCCGATCGGTGTGAGCGATGGCGGCCGAAAGCTGCTGTTGGAGATATCGCTTGGTGTCATCGTATTCGGTGAACAGGATGACGCGAGTGTCGTTCCACTTGGGGTGATCGGCTGTCAGGGATCCCGCCTTCTTGAGCCCCGGGCACATGTTCTTCTCGATCCAATCGACGAGGCGGCGCACACGGGCATCCGGCAGACCGCGCGATGCCTCGGCAATCTCCGTCATCTGGTCCAGCAGCTTCTGCTCGCGGGCGAACAACTCCCTGGCGACGCCGTCGGCCATGGGTCCGGCCGTCGCCGCAGAGGCCGCTTCGATCTGTGTTTCCTCTTCGGCCTGAAGTTCCTCTACCGAAAACCCAGCCCGATCGTCGTCGGAGCCGACAGAGCCAGAAACCAGGTCCAGCAATGATGGCGACGGCGGGGCGGCAGTCTTGCTCCCGTTGGCCTCGTCCCACTGCCGCATAATCGTCTTGCGGTGTACCCGTAGTGTTCGGGCGAATGCTTCGATGGATGAAAGCAGGCGCTGCTGAAGACCGCTGATCAGGATGCCGGCGGCGGCCTGCTTGCGCTTGGTTTCGCCGGCGAGCCGCTGTTCGCGAAGACGCCGGTACTCGTCCAACAGCGAGGAGAGCCGCAGCTCGGGTGCATCGGACGGCAGGCCTTCGATGTCCAACTGCATGGGCTTACGTTCGGGGAGGCCGCCCAGGACGTTGCGGATATCGTCCTTGAGCCGCCGGGTCATCACGTCATCCAGCATGCGCTTCTTCACCGGCACACCCCGGCAGAAGCGCTGGGGGTCCAGTATCTCCAGCAATGCCGAGAAACTATTGGAGTGGCCATTGTGAGGCGTGGCCGATAGGAAAAGGCGGTGCTCGAAACGTGGCGCGAGGTCGCGCACCGCCCGCGTGATTTGCGAATCGATCGCGTATTTCTGGCCGCTTGCTGGTGCCGCGTGGTGGGCCTCGTCCAAAATCAGGAGCGTTCCACCACGGAATTCCCCCAACCAATCCCGAAGCGGCGCTGTATATGCCTCATCAATGAGCAGGCGGTGTGAAACGAGAAAACGCGTGTGGGTGTCCCAGGGGTTGACCCCAAAACCCCGTTCGCGTCGGACGCGGTTGACATACGCCTTGTCGAGGACCTCGAACGTCAACCCAAAGCGGGATTCCAGCTCGTCGTGCCACTGAAACAGCATTGACGGCGGGCAGCAGACGACGATTTCCTTGACCTTCTTGCGCAAGAGCAGTTCTCGTGCAATCAGGCCGGCCTCGATCGTCTTCCCCAACCCCACGTCGTCGGCAATAAAAAGGTTGACGCGGGGCAAGAGCAATGCCTTGCGGAGGGGCTCGAGCTGATACGCGTCCAGACGGATTCCCGCACGGAAGGGCGACTGGAACAGCTTCGGGTCGGTAGCCGTGACACAATTCCAGCGTAACGTGTGCAGGTAAGCCGCAAAGAGTTTCGGCTTGTCGAACCCGCGATTGGCGATCGCCTCCCACGCCTCCCCGGTCATGATCTCAGGGTCGATTTCGTGCTCCCAAAGCACCTCCAGCGGCTGACCCTGAGCGTCATCATCCACGCAGGACAGCCGCACGAGCGTAGCGTCGCCGGCTTTCGGTGGCACGACGACCTGCTCCACCAGGTACGTCCTCTGCCGGACGCACACAATCTGGCCACGCTGCGGGATTGTTGCTGCGCTTGTCATTACGGCCACCTTCACCGTACGCTGAGTAAGCCAAGCTCAAGGGGCTGTCATACCGGCTCGAGGGTTGCGGTGATGGAGCCCCACGGCCGCACACTCGTGAAGCATCATACGCATTTACAGCAACTGCGGAAAGGCGGGTGGCCTCGCGCGAAAGGAGGGCGCGGAAATTTCCTCGGGCGGGCCAAACTTGAGCTGCAAGCACAGCTGCCAGCCGATCGGGCTTTGCCTGCTGATCCGCATCCCTCCACCATCACAGCCTCGGGATTATGCGCATCCCAACGTATGCCCGCGCGCTTGAACAGGCCGTTGCAGCAGTGGACCCTCGCCTTCTGCACCGGCACGAGTTCGGTCGGCCAGGCTGCGATGCGGTGCATGCAATGTCCTTATGAACACTCGCGTGTCCACGGATTGGGCTGCTCATGCCTCTGCGTTCAGTCTTCAGTCTACGATGACACCTTGTCTCCATCGTGGTCTTGTTGGCATAATGAGGATTGCAGAAGCCAGTCTATTCCGGGGTGCCAGTGGCTTCGCAGGGAGCTGATCCATGGCAAACAAGTTCGAGTTGGTGGATGCGACGCCGAGCTTCGGTGGCACGGAATTCAAGTTCCAATTGACCCGTGAGCTTCTGAACATCGGTGCTTCAAAGAAGATTGTCTATTATTCGATGCACGGTGCCCGGTTCCGTGATCGGGGCGGCGGGGTGAATTTCCGTCCCGTTGTCGATTCCTGGTGGGCGGCGATGCGCGAGGTCGGTGGTCCAGATGAGTACGACTATCAGACACGCGTGTGGGCCGAGATACACCAGGTGGTTTCCGCGGATCGGAGCTTGCAGGATGTCTATGCCGATGCCTACCTGTCGAACTCCCTGAATCGAGAATATGCGGTGCCAGAAGAGGAACTGGCGCGCCTGCGTCAACTCGTCGAAACTGACTTGGGGCAGGTACAGCCGGAACTGGAGCGTCTGTTGTTGCAGATTCCTCCTCGATCTGAAGAGCAGACAGAGTTGGATGCCATGGCCAGCAAGTGGATCGACGATGGGATGGTGACATTATCTCGCCATGGCGAGGGACGGCTCAGGCGTTGGGTCGGGCGCATCGAAACCCGGATCGCCAAATTGCGTCGACGTGGGAATGCCCACCTGAAACGCCAGTTCATCAATCGATTCAGTTATGAAGCCAAGGCTGCATTCCACGTCTGCTATGCCAACAGCTGGGTGAGGCTGATTCCCTGGTTGGTGGAGCATCGCGACCTCGACCCGGTCAGCGAGCGGTTCATGCGGTGGATGCACAATCTGAATCGCCCTGACCTTCCAGCCGCGGAAGGCGGCCGAGGCCCGCTCTGTGGTCAGGTCCTGTCGCTCCATCCGGTGTCCAGATTCCTGGTCGACCAGACGAAGCGAGCGACGCAATACATGGGGATCATTGGCCGTTGGATCGGTCACCCCCAATACGAGGCGATCTCGCGTGTGCCTGCGGACGCGGCGAAGTGCGTGGAATATCGGAACTTCGTCGTGGCCATCCTATGTGCCGCGCACGAATATCGGCACGCTCATGAGGAGCAGGAGTCACGGCGGGGACAACGCGTGGTGAGCGGGCAGGTGCCGAGGCCGAACGATCGTGGAACCCTTCTGGACGAGCAGGCGAAGGATCTGAGTTCCCCCAATGCAGCAAGAATACTCGAGGATTACGCAGTTTCACAGAAGATCGTCTGTCGCACCTGCGGCGGAGTGGCAAGGTTCGTGCGCGTGATTCCTCCTGCCGAAGGGCAGGCCGCTACGACCATAACTTACCGTTGCGAGAAAGGCCATCCGTCGTTCGAGATTCAAGTTCCATTCGAGCAACTCGATGAATGGCGCCGTCGCCCGGAAGACGAAGAAGACCAATGATGCCTTAATATCCGTGGTTTCGTTGCCTGCTTGATCGGCTCCGGGGGGGTTCTCCTCCCTTGTCTGCTAATCGGAGAGTAACTCTATAACTTCTGTGCCAGTCGCAAGT
Source organism: Tepidisphaeraceae bacterium (assembly GCA_049514055.1). GTDB lineage: Bacteria > Planctomycetota > Phycisphaerae > Tepidisphaerales > Tepidisphaeraceae > JANYKD01. Next base: position 8,514 of record JBEKVL010000193.1, read on the forward strand.
TACGCGGAAGCGTACATCCGTGTGTGCGCACATGCCCTGATATTGGCCAGGCGTGATCGCCAGGCTGGCTGGGCAAAGCCGCCGCTTTCTTCCGAAACGCAGCGGAGCGCCCAAGCCGTGAAGCCTCAGGCATAAGCAGGAGTCCATTATGATCCAGCGCGACTTTCAACCTCAGCAGCAGTACCGCGTGGCGATTTACGCCCGCATGAGCGATCCCAAGCAAAACCGGCGATCGCCCGAGCAACAAATTGCAACGATCGAGCAAACGATCCGCCGCAACCACTACCCGTGGACCGTGATCAGGACGTACATCGACCGCGGCATCAAGGGCAGGTATGTCGGTCGCCGGCCCGAGTTGCAGGCGATGCTGGAGGACATCGCTGCCGGCAGGATTAAGGTGGACTTGATTCTGGTGGACACCTACGAGCGCTTTGGCCGCGCCGAGGAGATGACCGAAATCCGTCGCAAGCTGCGCGAGAGCCACGGCGTCCTGGTCGTCGCGGCCAACCAGAATTTCGCCGACCCGACGGGTCTGGCGGGACAAGCCGTGGGAATGGTCGAGCAGATCCGTTCCACGGAAGAGGGCCGCGTCAAAGCCCATCAGGTGATCCGCGGGAAGAAGGACGTGCTGCGGCAAGGCCACTGGCCGGGCGGCCCGCGCCCGTTTGGATTCGTGCTGCGAACTGTTGTTGATGAGTCGTGTTCTCCGCCGCACCTCTACAGCGTCCCCGAAATCCATCCGGTCGAGGGGCCGATCCGCCGTCGA
>JBEKVL010000194.1:0-9268 GCA_049514055.1 Tepidisphaeraceae bacterium
TACACTTCTCGCGGCGACAATGCGGTCGTTTTCGTTTGTAACTGCCGCACAACACAGGAGATACAGCTTCGCGGTCGTGATCTCTGGTCCCCGCGAGTGTAACCCCGCTTTGAACCACGCCCTGAACTGGACATCTTTTGAACCCGGAAAGGACGCGATTCTTCGTCGCTCAACCGACCACTTAATCACCCGTAACCTTTTCTCCAGAAGTCACTTGCGTCACATCTCCCCGTCGTCACAAACACCCGAAAACTTCTTTTCGAGCCATCCCTGCCCACCACCGTCAACCACCCACCGCCTCGCAATTCGCCTCGAGCTGTTCAACCGTCTTGCATCCGGGGATAATGCTCGTAACGGCCGGGTTCTTCAGGCACCACGCTAGCGCCCAGCAGGCCACGGGAACGCCCGGCGGGACCTCCTCGCGCATGATCCGCGCCACCTCGGTGAGTTTCGCGGCCACGTCGGCCGGGTTGTGCCCGCTACGCCAGTCGTCGGCGGCGAACTTCACGCCGGGCTGATACTTCCCGGATAGATAGCCCGACGCCAATGGCACGCGGGCCAGCACGCCGAGGTTCTGTCGCTGGCAGGATGGCAGCACGGCGGCCTCGGCCTTGCGCTCCAGACGGTTGTAGAGAACCTGAATCACCTCGACGTCGGCGGCCGTCGCCCCGTCAGTCTGATGCATGTTATCCGGCGGCGAAATGCTCACGCCGATATGCCGGATCTTCCCCTGCTTCTTCGCCTTCTGCAAAGCTTCACGGAGCGGAACATCATCGAATTCGCTGTTGCGCACAGAGTGGTACTGATAGATATCGACGTAGTCGGTCCCCAGGGCACGCAACGAATCTTCGAGCTGTTGCATCACTTCCGGACCCGAGCGCGGTTCGGAGCGATTCATCATCCCGTGGAACTTGTGGCCAAACTTCGTCGCAATGAACCACTTCTCGCGCCGGCCGGCGATGGCCGGGCCGATGAGGGATTCGGCGAGGTGATCGCCGTAACATTCGGCCGTGTCGATGAGGTTGATGCCGAGATCGCCGGCGCGGTGGACGATGGCCGCGACGTCGGCGGCCGTGAACGACTTGCCCCATTCGCCGCCGAACTGCCAGGTGCCCAGGCCGATGACGGAGACGTGGAGGCTGGTCTTGCCGAGAATGCGGTATTGCATGGATGAAGAGTATGCGGGAACCAGGCATTTGTCATTGGTTCACATGCGGAGTTCGAGCTTTGGCTTGTCTTCATTGGAAACACCAGGAAGACACGCTAAAGCGTGACATTCGAACCGGCCATTGCCATCCTTCCCTGGTGCTTTGCGGGGAACGCCGTAAAAATGCGGGTAGAATACGGCTTTGAGCGCGAGAAGACGGACTCGGCAAAAAAGATACCGGAGCTGGCGTGTTCGTTCGACAATGGGTGGGATCTGCTGTGCGCGTCGTTGGCCGAGACGTCGGCGTCCGTGAAAAGGAGCATCGAGAGACTGCGGGCGGCCGAGGCGATGGCGGTGCTGGCGATACAGGCCGATCCGGCTTTCGTAGCCGAGTATGAGAAACGACGCGGCGAGCGCGAGCAGGTCTGGCTTAACCTGAGACTCTACTTCGAACGCGGCAGGTCCAGCCATCGTGGCGAAGAAGAACGGGACGCTGGAAACAAAACGATATCGGGTGAAGGTCGAGCCTTCGGGATCGATCTCCCAGCTGTTTGACCGGCTGCACAACGACCGGCCGCTGCTTGCGGAGATTGACGGCCGGCAGGCAAACTCGCTGGGATCCAGCATGTGCTTCGCCCTGCCGTTGCTGATCGCCGTGGTGCCAAGCCTTGATTCCCGGCCGGCTTTGCCCCACACTTGCCGGGGACCATGCCAAAGAACCCCAAGCAACATCCGGCCTCCACCGCGGCGTCGCGGCCGTCGCGCCTCTCGCTCCTCTGGCCCCTGTTCTGCCTCATCGGGTTCGTGATCGTCACCAGCCTGGTGGTAGCGTGGATCATGACCGCCGATGATCCCAGTGTGCCCGCAAAACCGCAACTTCCGGCCGGCCAGCCGACCGCGGGCGCCGCGCCGGACACGGCCGTGCGGGCCAAACTCGTCGGCCGCTGGTTTCGGCTCGATGGCGACTATCTCCTGCAAATTCGCAGCGTACGCTCCGATGGCTCAATGGACGCCACGTATCTCAACCCTCGCTCGATCAACGTAGCAAAGGCCCAGGTGACCCGGCAAGGCGAACAGACCAGCGTCTATGTCGAACTCAACGACGTCGGGTATCCGGGCAGCTATTACAATCTGGTCTACGATGCGAAGCAGGATCACCTGACGGGAACCTACAGCCAGAAGGCACTGAACCAGCAGTTTCAGGTTGAGTTCATGCGCATGGCCGAGGAGTGAAGATGGTGGTGGAGAATGGCGGCGAGGGGACCGGACCCAGATGAAAACCACAAGGCCCACGTGGCGGATTCGCGATTCCGCCGCGTGGGCCTTTTGTAGTATCGAACCGATTTTCCGGCAACCTGCTCCCGGCCTGGGTCCGCCTCGGTCCACTCAGCATGGCGACAGTCGTGAGAGCATCACCATACAGACGGTTCGCCGCGACTGTTTCCGTCGCGGCCGCTCACCCAAAGGGGTGGCATAGCGGTGTCCCGACTGGACGGCCATGGGGTTTCGCTCGGAACGTTGCCGTTCCTTGCCCCGGACCCTGTTCCTAGGATCACGCTCGACTCACCGACCGTCACCGGCCGGCTCGCCTGCGCTGGGTCCGATGCGTGGTCAAGGGGAGGTCTTTCACCTCGCGGTCCCACGCATCACTAGCGGCGACGATAACCCGGATTGCCTTGGGCTTTTGCGCCCGTTAGTCTCGGGTGGCCCCGTCGCTGGCCGCCGGTTCCCGCCGTGCCCGCTTTCTTCTTGCTTTGCACGGCCATCAACTTTCGCTGGAAACCGGACTCACTGTCAGGGAGCCTTTTCCTGTTTCGCCGTTCACTTTCGTGCCCGACGACACAAGGAACTATACCCAGCGCCGCGCCCGGAACCAAGGAAAATCCGTTGTTTCTGATGGTTCTCAACCACCATCGCATAACTCGTGGCGCCACCGCATCTTGCCCGGTGCATAAGTCGGTGGAGAATCTGGCAGCAAAGAGATTCTCCGATTCTTCTCTTGCGGCCCCTTGGCCGCACCCCGGAAAGACCGGGCCGAACCGGATGTACTCATCCTTTCATCCGGCCCAGGATCACCGCGTAGATCGGCGACTCCCGCCCGCTCTCCAGGCCCAGCACCCTCGCCAGTTCGTCCTCGAAGAACCCGCCCAGGGCCACTGCATTCATTTGCAGTTCTTCCGCCATCAACAGCAGATTCTGCATGATATGCCCGGCCTCCTGATGCACGAAACGGTAGCCGCGATCCGCATACTTCGCGGCCGTCCGCTCAAACACGCCCGTCAGCACGATCAGCAGTGAGGCATCCCGCCACAGCCCCTCGGCAAAGACCATCTTCTCGATATCCACCTGCGCCGGCATGGCGCCGAGTTCCACGAGCGAATCCTCCGTCACGCCGTGGTGGTATACGCTGGCGCTCAGTTCCTTGCACTTCAATGGCAGCAGATACAGTTCAATGGGATACAGCCCCCCTGCCGACGGCCAGGCGCGCAGTTTCGCCGACGCGCCGGCCGGCAGGCTGCCACTGATCTCGCCGGTGATCCCGCAGGCGCCGCGGAGCAGACCGGCGATCTCCGCGAGCGTCGTCGGATCGCCCGAGAACTGCCGCCGGGTTCTGCGAACACGCAATGCCTCCTGCAGGGACAGGCCACGTCCCGGCGGCGCCGGGGGCAACTTCACATGCGGGCGCGTGGGGTAGACTTTCTCGGCCGCCGGCACTTTGCCCGCCGCGAAATCACCGCTGTATTGCACGATGGTCTCGACAAACGCCTTCATCCGCCGCGGCCCGAGATTGCTCGCCTCGTGATACATCCGCATGGCCGGCCACTTTTGCTGCTCCTGCTCGCTCATTATGTCACTCCTGCTTGTCATGGAAACGGGTGTGGATAGGGCCACAGGTTGTACCCGTGCCGTATGCGCCCGCGGGGCAGCGCCCTGCCGGCGTCGGCGAGACGGCAGTGCCCCAGAAACGGCAGTGTATGCGTTGCATGCAAAGGGAAAAGGGCCGGGGCAAGAACCCGTGCCACGTGGATCCCCAGGCCAGCCGACCAGGGCTGGGTCAGATCGAGCACGGCGGCGTGCATGCCGGCCCGGCGCAGCGAGTCCTCCGGCCCGGGTCCGGACTCGGGCAGGCGATCCACCAGAGGCCCGCCATGGAGAAACGCCATCGCCTCAGCGGTCAACTGCGGCCGCTGCGAATAGAGCCTGGCGTGGCGGGAAAATGTATCGACGTTCACGAACCTCCCCTCCAGTTTCCACGTCGGGTCCTGCGCAACCAGTTGCCTCACGTAGACCCGCGTCAGCGATGCCTCCGTGGCCGCCCGACGCAGGGCCAGCGCCGGGTCACGGTCGCACGCGCTTCCAGCCGATACGAGCAGGCCCCAAGGCCCCGGCCCGCGGCAGATGGCCACGAACACCGGCAAGCCCAGGTCGCTGGTCATGTCGAATACATCCACCTGGTCCGCCGGCGGAAGCAGATCACCCGCGACTTCCTTCACAAGTGCCGGCGACACCCGGGGCGGCGTGACGCCCTTGAGCCATGTCAGTGAAATGGCATCGCGCTCGACGATCTCGCCGATCGCGCGATCGACAGCGGCCGCGAACGACTCGCCGGCCGCCAGACCCGTGCTGGTCCCCGGCGCCACCGGCGGCTCGTCCCCTCCTGCCCAGGGCAGAAAGCACGCAGAAGCCGGAACCCACACCGGCCGACCATCGCCCAGCCACTGTCCCCGTATCCAGCGGATCGGCAGATGCCGTCCGATCGTCGCCAACGCGAAGCCACGACGCCGCTGTGCGGCCGAGAACTGCGCGAAGTCCATCGGGTTGATCGAGTCGCCCTGAAGATCGCGCTGAGCCTGGCGCTCCAGTGATTCCAGCCGATACGACCCGGCGCAGTACCTCTCGACGCCCTCGGCCAGTGCCGCGATTTTCGCCTGGTCGACTGTCTTTCCACAGCCGGCGCAATCCTGGCCATCGAAACCAGGAGTGCGGTGGGTCTGGGCGATCCTCGCCGCCGCGAAATACAGCGGTGCATCGCCATCGATACCCTCGACGAGCCGCAGAGAGGAGATGATCCCGCTGCGCCGGCCCACCAGGCCGCGTTCGAGTTCGGCCGCATTTGCACCCGCCGCGATCATCGACCGCCTCCACAGACGACGCACCACGGCACGCGCCACGCGGGTTCGGCGTGCATGGTCAGCGCCTCCAGATCGATGGTGATCGTCCGGTTCAGCGTCCGCAGCGGCCGATGCCCGCGCACAAACGCCACGATCTCCCCCGCCGCCAGCCCGGCCAGCCAGTGCCGATGGGCCGCCAGCGTGCCGAACGCCGGATGCGACCCACCGGTCGCCAGCATCTGCTCCTGTGCGGCCTTCAGTTCGGCATGGGCGGCAGTGTTCTCAAGCAGTCTCCGCCGGAAACACTCATAGCAAGCCCCCTCACCGGGCACGAAGAACGGGCCAAGCGTGGCGTGCAGACCATGCGACAAGTCCACGAACAAACAGGGTAGTTTGTGTCCTACTGCAAATCCATTGCGAGCCACCACCATCGCCAGATCGGGCCGCTCCCAGGCACATACCATCGCGGCCACAAGCTCTGCGCCCGCGGGCTCGCGGCCGACATCCACGGCCTGGACACCATGCTCACCCAGCACACGTCCGATGAGATTCGCCAGTTCACACCCGCCAGCGCTCGCGATCTTTGCCGTCGGAAGATCGCCGGTGGCCGCGAAATGGCCGAGATACCGGAGTTGCAGGTCGCCGCCGTCATCCGTCCCCACCAGCAGCCCTCTGTCCCGCAGACTCGCGATCAGTTCCGTAACCATCTCCGGCAGCGCCCCGGCGATGCCGCGATGCAACTCCCCTGCCGCGATCGTGCCGTCCATGCGGCGAAGGACTTCCGCAAGAACCCGCCCGGCCGGCCCGCTGATGAAGTGGATTTCCTCATCGCCCGCGCGAAGTTGCACGCCATCCGGCAGCATGTCGATCACCGCCAGATCCGGCCGAAGACGCGGGTGCGATTCCTTTTCGTTCATGGCCTTTTCACTTGAACACCACGATGAGCAACGCCCAGCCGACGACCATCCCCACGATCGACCAGAACAGCCCGTGCGCCGCCATTCGCCAGGCGATTCCCCAGCCGGCGTCGCGCTCACGCATCACGCACTGCTCGTCCATCGGCCGGCCGCACTCGGGACATCGCCCGAACTGTTTCGACTCGCGCAGGTCATAGCCGCACCTGGGACAGTAGAGCCCGTCGGCGGACAGTTTCCGAACCGCCAGATGCCTCGGCAGAACCATCAGCATGGCCCCGGCTCCGGTGAACACACAGACCACGCTCGGCACAACAAACACAAGCTCGGAGAAGTCCCTGGAGAGTTTCATGCACGCCCACGCCACCGCTGCACCCGCCAGCAGGCCGCCTGCGATGAACCAGCCCGTGTACGGCATCAGGCGTGCTCGTGTTTTCTTGCGACCGATGACTGCACCGGCAATAGACCCCGCCACCAGGCCGGCGGCGGCGCCGATCATGTGCAGACAGCAGCAACAGCAGCACCCCGACTGGAGGAATATGGCCGGCCGCGAGACGAAATCACTCGGCCGGCGCTCGATGCGAATCCTGGGGTGCTCCTGACTCACGGGAATAGGAATACCCCGCCGGACCCGATACCACAAGCGCGGGGCGTCGGCGCGACCAGAACACGCCCGGGATTGCGAGATGCGCAGGCATCGGGCTGCCGGATATCGGGGTTGGCCTCCTGCAAGCCATGTCAGAAGCGCGCCATGCCCGCTACTTCGCCGTCCCCGCGAGCTTCTCATCGCTCACGCCCAGTGCCCGCAGGATGCCGATGGCCATGACCGCGTCGCCCTGCTTGTTCATGTGGACGCCGTCGCCGGTGATCCAGTTGCCCTTGGTGTCGGCCGGCTTCTGTTTCAGCGCCGTCAGGAACATCTCGTGCAGATCGACGAACTGGCACTTCTTGTCGGCCGCGATCTGCTTTTCGGCCGCGACGTACATCGGCAGACGCTTGTTGCCCTCGCTGGCCGGGTCTTCCTGGATCAGCGTGGGGGCGATGATGATGACCTTGATCCCGGCCGCCTGGGCCATGTCCACCATCTTGGCGACATTCTCCTTGTAGGCCGCGAGGATGGCCTCGTCGTGCGGCTTGTTCAGACGATGCCAGACGTCGTTGATGCCGATGCTGATGGTCACGAACGCAGGTTTCTTATCGACCACGTCCTTCTGGAAGCGCTTGACGAGGTCTTCGGCCTTCTGGCCGGAAATGCCGGCGTTGATGACCTTGGGGATCTTCAGGTCGGGATACTGTTCCTTGAAGAACGCGTCCATGTCTTTGAGGTATCCGCCGCCCTGGGTGATCGAGTCGCCGATGCAGACGATCTGCTCGCCGGCCTTGAGTTGCAATTCCTTGGGCGTGTCCTTGGGCGCGGGACCGATGAGTGCCAGGACGACAGCGAACAGTTTCGTGATGACAAGGTCCATGAATCGGACTCCTTGGGTTGAGGGTATGACAGTTCTACCCGTCAGGACCAATCTCGTTGGCACGTCGCAGTCGACTGCGATGCCGAGTTCAGGAGAAGCGACACGGAACGACCGCTATCACCCCCGCTGCTCGTCCAGTCGCCGATTCCGCATTTAACCCCCGATCGAGCCTCAACTTGAGTTCTCGCCGTTGCGCCCAGGCGCTACGCGCGACAGAATTTCCATTTTTTCACGCCCTCCGCATCCCCACCCCCTCCCATTGGCCCGTCGCAGTCAGTTCCGCCGCCCCAACCCGCATCCGCGACGTCGTGGCTTGGGGGCTTCTCATGGTCACCCCCACAGATGTTCTGTCCTGCGCGCCAACACGGAATTGCCACCCAATCGCGGATGTACCCAGGACATAAGACACGCCACTCCACAGTGTTGAAAACGCTCCCATCCGCGTTATCCTTCGGGCTTTGCCTTCCGCGGAGGCCTGCACCGCAGGCTCGATACACTGTGCCGAACGGAACGGAACGTCGGGCCACGACAGGCTTGAAGACGGCGTCGTCGGCACCAGCCGGCCCAGGCAGAACCAGGAGTTGCATGGCACGCATGTTGTTAAGTGGCGATGAGGCGGTGGCGGCGGCAGCGTTTGACGCGGGCGTGGCTCTGGGCACCGGATATCCCGGCACACCATCCACGGAAATACTGGAGGCGTTCAGCAAACTGGGCGGCAAGGCACAGTGGTCGCCCAATGAGAAAGTGGCCATGGAAGTTGGCCTGGGCGCGGCCTACGCCGGGGCGGCCGTGCTGGTCACGATGAAGCATGTGGGCGTAAACGTGGCGGCCGATCCGCTGTTCACGGCCGCGTATACGGGCGTCAGCGGCGCGCTGGTGGTCATCTCGGCCGACGATCCCGGCATGGCCTCGAGCCAGAACGAACAGGACAACCGCCACTACGCCGTCTCGGCGGCCGTGCCCATGATCGAGCCTTCCGACTCACAGGAAGCGTATGACTTCCTCATCGCGGCCTACGACATCTCGCGACGATCGAAGATCCCGGTGATCTTCCGCATGACCACGCGCGTGTGCCATTCCAAGTCGCTCGTCACCCGCCGGCAATTCCCCGCGCCGCCGGCGGCAGACTTCGTTCGCGACATCAAAGGCCGGGTGATGATTCCTGCCTACGCCCGGCCGGCGCACCGGCGGCTGCGGCAGAAACTCGCGGAAATGGCCCAATGGAACGAGACCTCGCCTCTGAACACCCGCACTGCCGGTGACAAATCCCTGGGCATCGTCACTTCCGGCATATCGTATTTCCACGCCTGCGAGGCCGCGCCGCAGGCGAGCATCCTGAAACTCGGCATGACCTATCCGTTGCCGCTGAACGCGATTCGCGAATTTGCCGCCAGCGTCGAGCGCTGCCTGGTCATCGAAGAAGGCGACCCGTGGCTCATGGATGCGCTGCTGGCCGCGGGGATCAAGGTCGAGGGCAAGGCCGAGCCGTTCCGCTTTGGCGAACTTAACGTTGACCGCGTGCGCCGGATCATCAATCACGATACCTCGCCCGAGCCGGCGCCGCTGCGGGGCAAGCCGCCGCAACTGTGCGTGGGCTGCCCCTATCGCACCGTGTTTGAGGTGCTG
>JBEKVL010000195.1:0-9261 GCA_049514055.1 Tepidisphaeraceae bacterium
ACACCATCATGTTCGGCTACTCCAACAAGACCAACGAAGGCTTCATGGGCGATAGCTACGTAGGCAAGTGGGTCAACATCGGCGCCGGCACCACCGTCAGCAATCTCAAGAACACCTATGGCGAAATCTCCGTCGCCACCAGGGAAGGCGCCGTCAAGACCGGCCGCCGGTTCCTCGGCGCCCTCATCGGCGACCACACCAAGACCGCCGTCGGCACCCGCCTCATCGCCGGATCGTATCTCGGCTTCAACGCCATGGTGGCCGTGTCCGGCTTCTCGCCGCGGCTCGTGCCCAGCTACACGTTCCTCACGGACAAAGGCGCTGTGCCCTACCGGATGGACAAGGCCATCGAAGTGCAACAGAGCGTCTTTTCCCGGCGAAACCGGGGCTGGGACGACCTCGACCTCTACATCTCCCAATACATCGCCAGGGTCGCGCCGACCGTCGAGCCGGAGCTCACCGCATGATCCCGGCGCCACAACCCAATACCATGCCCCCGGTTGGCAAGGACTGTTCACCACACGGGCACGTAGACACACGGCGCGACCATCCTCCCGGACAACGCATCCGACTGCCCGAATTTGGTAGCTCGGGCTTCCAGCCCGTGGTGTCGGTACTCCGGCACATCCTTGTCGCCCTGATCCTGGCCTCTGCGTCACTGGCCGCCGTTCCTGCCCCCGCCACGCGCCCGGCCACCGCACCGACCCCGGCCGACGACGCCCGCGCCGCCGCCCAGGTGCGCGATCTCCTGCTTGATTTCAAGCGCGCCAATCTCCCCGCCGCCCAGCGCAAGGAAATCGCCGACAAACTCCTGGACCTCGGCGAAGAAGGCGCTCGCCGCCTCTACGTCACCGCCCGCGCCGACTACCTCGGCCGTCTCCCCGGCTATCGCGGCCGCTTCGAGAGAGCCGCCGCCGACGCCCTGCGCCTGCGCTGGAAAGACGCCAACCCCGACAGGGAACTCCCCGAACTCCGCAAGACCGTCCTCGACGTCGCCGCCTCGCCCAATCTCACCAGGGAGATGATCGTCGAAAAATCCGACCCGGCGCTGAAGCGTATCGAGGAACTCCTGGCCATCTCCGCCGACCAGATTCTCCAGAGCGACCCCAAACTCACCGCCCAGCGCCAGGAACTGCTCGACCTGCTCGCTTACGCCCACAAAGCCGCCGCGAAACTCCCGCCCGACGTGCTTAAGAAAATGCCCGAACTTCCGAACAAGGACCGGGCCGGACAGGAACTCGCCGATTCCGAACAACTGGCGGCCACGCTCGCCGGCCCGATCCAGCCGAACGACCGCCAGGTACTGATGAACAACATGTCACTACAGAAGTCGCTCGACCCCGAAGAAGCCCGCGGCATCCTGCGCCTCAACCTCATCCGCATCCGCCTCGGTCTGAACGCGCAACTGATCGACCTCAAACTCGTCGAGGCCGCCCGCGGCCACAGCAAGGACATGGTCGACAACAAATTCTTCTCCCACGACTCCCCCGTTCCCGGCAAGGAGAATCCGTGGAAGCGCGCCGCCCTGGCCGGCACCTCCGCCAGCGCCGAAAACATCGCCGCCGGCGCCAACAAGGGTGAAAGCGCCATCCAAATGTGGTGGCACTCCCCCGGCCACCACAAAAACATGCTCGCCCGCCACAACCGCACCGGCCTCGGCCGCTCCGGCGGAACCTGGACGCAGATGTTCGGATGAACGCGGGTCCACGACCGATGTTGTGGGTCTCGCGCGATGTCTTCGCCGCGGAGCGGCGCAGGTCAATAGCCAGGGACGCAAGTCCCTGGACCAGGGATTCGCAATAATCACCAGCCGCGAAGCGGCGACAGTAGTTCTTGTCGCCAGCCCGCAATGCTTACGACAAACCGCGGATAACTCGGATATCCCGGATCAGAGCCGGCAATCCGGTCTTCTGCTCATCCGCGCTATCCGCGGTTCTCTTTCCGGGAAGAGCAAGAGCAGACCTCACCCGACGAGTTCGATTCGGCCGCGGCATGTGCAGGCTGCCCATTTCTACCTCTGGTCTCTGCAAGGAGCGGAGAGGCGCCAATTTCATTCGCCACCGATTCGCTCGTGTGGAGGTTTGCGTGAATGACAGCATAAGTAGAATGGCTCGTGACCGTTCTTCTGGGCGTCTGTGTAACCACTGTTTCGGTGATTAAATACGCTCACGCTCTTCGTCCCTCCGGTCATCCCATTCAATATCGTGCCTATGGTTGTCTCGTTCATACTGGACCCATTTTTGAATCCACTCCTTCGGATGTCCGTCGAAAGGCTTCAGCAGCGTGTCAAGCTCGCCCGCGTGATCGCGTGCGTGCCCAGCGCGAAACTGCCCCGAATGCCGTCCCATGGCAAATTCCTGAAAGACTCGCGGTACATGGCTGTACGTCGTCAGGAGCCAGTCCGCCAACTCGGGAATAATCGGCGTACCACCCTCCAGACGCGGGCCGTCGAGGTGCCTGGCGATGCTGATGGCGGCAGCCTCGCCGTGCGCCTCGGTCCATGGCCTGACCGTCGCCAGTCCGATCGCATCGAACAACCCCCGGAATTCCCACATTCGAAAGATGACGCTGCGGCGCTTGTCCAGTATCCATCTCCCGATCGCCTGCATGGCGACGTCAGGGTGACCCCTTGCAAGGGAGCAGAACGCCTCTTGAGCATATCTTCCCCGATGAAACCGGTGTGATTCCACGTCTGTGATAGTCTCAGCAAGCAACTCGGCCGCATCTTGTGGAGCTACAAGCCCGATTGCTTCCACTACTTCCTTCCAATCGTGATCGTCAACTTTCGTCTCTGGCAGTGCGGCCATCTTGGCTAAGCAGATGAGGTGGGGGACGAGTTCGACCGGCAGGGTCGAAGGGGGATGGCCACGCCACATGGCGACAATGTCGATGGCGATGCCCGCCGCGGAGGAATCGCCCTCACTTGCCCAGTCGCAGAACTGTTCAATCAGGGACCGTTTCTCTGGAATGCCGAGTAGCGCCGCCCAAGGATCGAACGAGACTTGTCGCATCATGGCTCTCTGATCGCCTTCGAGGTGCGGCAGCAAGGCCATCACGCGACGAAGCCCATGGTCGGACCAATCGGAAAGCAGCGTCACATGTAATACCTCCCCGGGTCGTTTAGTGGCAGCCCCATCCAAGAGAGCGCTGGCCTGTTCGGGAAGTTGGCCAGCGCGTTGGCGAGTTCCGCGCAGGTAGTTGGCAACAAGATTCACCGCGAGTGGATTGGCGAACCAGGCAAGGATGGTCGACAACAACCTGGACTCCGCATCCTGGAGGCCGAGGTGAAGTGCCAGCATGCCGGAGGATCGGGCCTCCGGTGAGGCCAGCCACGACGCCATCTCTTCGACGATAGCAGGCTGTACAAGCAGTTCCTTCGCCAACTTCCCATAGACTTCCTCGGGTTCCGCCTCAGCTACCCGCCTGCGCGTGACTTGGTACACCGACCAGTAGTCACGAGCGGTCAGGTCTTTGACTCGATCAGGAAGGCTGGCAGGCGACAGGTTCTCGCGCCACGCGCGCACAGCGTTCAACCATGGGGGCGGTTTGCTCGCCTCCTGGCGCTCATGCCAGGCAAGCCACTCATCCAGCCTTACCAATAGTCGTCGCGTCGGCGCCTCTTCATCCAGGCCCATAGTGATGGCAGTTCGCAGTTCGTCAACCAGTCCGTAATTCAGAAACTGTGAGAGCATCTCGACGACGGATGTCGCAGCGCGTTTGCGGAGATCGACGGACAGGCCCGGGATTGTCGCCAGCACTGACCGTACGGCACTGAGGCGACACTCCTCCAACTCCTTGAGCGTGGCGGGTTTCCACTGCTCGGGCACGATCCGGCCCCCCACAACGCTTGGCGGGAGCATTCGGCTGAGTTCTCGCTCAATCGAGGCATAGAACGCCGACAGAATCAAGTCGAGTGTGTTCGCAGTGGCCTCTCCTAACCGCCGAGTCAGCAACTCAAGCCTTCGCGGAAAAGGTACTTCCGTGTTGGCCAGCGCCGGGAGGAACATCTCCCGCCACGTATTCGTGCTGTTGTTACCAATATGGACCTCTGTCTCCACCTGCGCCAGGCGGAACAGGATGCGTTCGCAAGCAGGGAAATGTGCGCCGAAGCAGGCCAAATGCTCGCATAGCCAAACGACCTGCCTGCGCCCACGCCACCCGCCACTTCCGTCGGTGTCGCCCGCAAGCTGACCGAGGTCGTCATCGGACGCGACCGTGACTGCGTCTTCAAGCCACGCAAGCCCCCGATTCGGGTCAAACTCCGCCCATGCTTGAAAGACACGGGACGGTCCCCGGTCGCTCAGCACAGTCACGTTGGGATTACCAAGGAAGCGGAGAAAGCAGCCCCCGAGCCGGGTTTCTATCTCCTCTCGGTAGGGGCTGGCCGTTTCCTGACACCTTTCGAGGAATCGACGCCGCAGTCGATCCGGCAACTTGGATTGGAAGAACTCCTCAATACGCGGGCTGAGCAAGGGCCACAGCCGTTCTTGGAAGAGCCAGATGGCCAAAGCACGCGGTCTGGCTTCGAAGAAACTCTGCAGCCGATCCCCCAGGCCACAGTCGTTCGCGTCGCGAATGGCCCCGTCTAGTTCCGCCTCGCTCCGGTGAAAATAGGCGGCGAGTAGCTGAAGCTCGGATCGGGGCTCACCGGCATGTCCAATGTCAACGGATATCGTGAGTATTTCGTAAAGCTCGCGAAAGCGGCTCGCATCTCGGATCTGCGAACTGAATAGTGACGTAATGCGATGCCAGACATCTTCGTAGTTGTGTAGCGGGGCCGTGCTCAACTGACCGCTGCGTTGGGTGGCACGCACGAGCAGCAAAGCGAGCCGGAGATCATGCCCGGCAAAGTGCGCGATGCTCTGACGCACATCCTGTGTCAATTCGGGCGCTGCGCTGGTTACCACCGGCAACACCCCGGTAGCCGTATCCGGCGGTTCCATTTGCCGCAGCATTGGATCGGATTGACGGCGCGCCTGTGTTCGTGGCGCCGGACCGATGGAGACGATCCGGATGCGGTTTCCGAGTTCCTCAAAGCGGTCTTGCAGGTTTGTTAGCTGTCCCAACGGAACCTCGTCGATAATCAAACGCACGAACGTGCGTGGCTCGCGTAGCCTGCTCCAAAGTTCGCGGCCGATCTGTGCGAAATCGCCTATATAGAGTGTATTGGAAAGCAAAGGATCGCTCTGACACGTCTCGATGACCGTACGAGTCTTCCCAATTCCCGATAGTCCAGCCAGGTGAAGAACAGCGTCTCCGCTATTGGCTAGCAGGTGCGTCTTGACGCGTTGTTGTGTTTCGCCGCTACCGGGTACTGATATCCAAGGAACGCGTAGATCATGCTTATCGGGACTTTCGTCGGCCCATTGCTGGAGCGTCACCATTGGTTTGATGACACCATACAGTTTGGGCAAGCACTCACAGACCAAATTCAAATGCCGGTTGAGAAAGTCACACAGATGATCGACCCATACAAACTGAATCAAATTCGAGTCAAAGCTTAGAGCTTTCGCCAGCTCGTCCGCTTTGCTCTTCATGTCTTTCCGCTTGTTCTGGCCGGCGGGCGAAAGCGCACACCAAACGTAAATATCACCGTCTTTGAGATGTTGGCGTAGTCTAGTGTGAACTGGATCGTTGAGTTCCGTAGCAAATTTCGAGGGGTCGATTCCGTTAGCGCCCGCCTTCAGCGACCAGATCGACGGTCTACCTGGAATCATCGACGCTGTGGATTGGGTCTGACCCTTGCTGACGAAGATGTCGCAGCCACCATCCGCATAATTGGTACGATAATCCCAATCGACATCCTTCGGATTCAGGCCGCAGGCGAGTACCTCCTCACGGACGAGCAACTTCACAACTCGCTCGAAACGCGAGCCACTGGGATCATCGAGTTCACCAAGGTCTTCCGGCTCGACAAGCATGGCAACACCCCTTTCGTCGTGCCAAGCGTAATTGCCGCGGAGCATACACCGAAACGGGCTTCGTTGAAATGCCGGCCACGCACGCCACCGGCCAGGTACGCTGTGCCACGTACCATGTCATGGAACGAAATCCGACTGATCGGTCGAAACCCGCTTCGTGTTTAATCATCTTCGTGTCCTTGGCGGGCCATCCGCATACGATCCATGCAAATCGATCGCGGATAACTCGGATATCCCGGATAAGAGCCATCCATACTTCCGGTCCTCTCCTGATCCGTGTGATCCGTGAAATCCGTGGTTCTCTTTCCGGGTGGGCCGCGGAACCCTCTTCGTGGTCCTTGGCCGCCCTTCGTGGTTGAAATTCCGCGCTCACCCAAAAATTTCCCGAATTGCCTCTTGACATCATACCTAACCAAGATGTACAATACAAAATCGGTTTGACGCTCCGAACGCCCCTCGGCCTTCAGGCGTCTTCGGGGCCAGACAAGGTCTCATCCCCGTGCTCTTTCTCAACCGAATAGCCTCGCCTCTCAGCACTGGGGATTCCGCCCTTCCGCCACACTGGCAACCAGTAGCTGGCAACTCGGAACCTCACGGGACTGATCGGGACGGCTCTTGGACATGAAAAGGACGCGGTTTTTCTCCCTCCAGTCCGCATGCACACTGACGCAACATCAATGTAATTAATCACTTATGCCCAAGCCGTATTCCCGGACACCCTAACAAAGATTTTTCTGTGATCCGTGCCACAACCGGTTTGGCCGCCGCGATGCCGCGTCAAGCCTCAGTGTCTCCGCGCGAGCGTCCGCCATTTTGCACTTCTCACTTTGCCTTTTGCATTCTGCATTCTGCATTCTGCATTCTGCTCTCCGCATTCGGCATTCACCCTTCCGCATTGCCATTCACGCCCCCATCTGTCTCTCATACAACTGCCGGTACACCTCGCAACCCTGCATCAGCGAATCGTGCTGCCCCAGGCCGACGATCTCGCCGCGGTCCATGACCACGATGCTGTCGGCCGAGCGGATCGTGCTGAAACGGTGGGCAATCACAAACGTCGTCCGTTCGTGCATCAGTTTGTCTATCGCCTGCTGGATCAGGTTCTCGCTCTCGGCATCCACCTGGCTGGTGGCCTCGTCCATGATCAGGATCGGCGAGTCTCGCAGGATCGCCCGGGCGATGCACAGCCGCTGTTTCTGCCCGCCCGACAACTGCGAGCCGTGCTCGCCGAGCACCGTGTCATACCCCTGCGGCTTCTCCATGATGAACTCGTGGGCGAACGCCCGCCTGGCGGCCGCGACGATCTGATCCCGCCCGGCCCGCGGATTGGCGTAGGCGATGTTCTCGGCAATGCTGCCGGGAAAGATCACCGAGTCCTGCGTCACGATGCCGATCTGCCTCCGCAGCGACAGCAGCGTCGCCTCGCGGATGTCGATGCCGTCGATCCGAATGCCGCCGGACTGCGGATCGTAGAACCGCGGCAGCAGCGCCAGCAGCGTCGTCTTTCCGCTGCCGTTCCGGCCGACCACCGCCACCGACCGGCCGCGCTCCACGACCAGACTGACCCCCGACAACGCCGGACCTTTGGCGCCGGGATAGCTGAAGGTGACGTTCTCAAAACGGATCTCCCGGGAAAGCGGCGGCAGCACTTTCCGTGGCCGCGGCGCCAGCGGCGTATTGATCCGCGGCCGCTCGACCTCCATGTCGATCACCTCAAACAGCCTTGCGGCGGCCGCGTTGGCCTTCTGAATAATGGTGTTGATCTTCGTCGTCTTGCGGAGCGATTCACCGATGCCCACGAGGCAGGCCATAACCAGGAAGAAAACCGGGATGGTGAGCGTCCCGACGGAAACCATGTACGAAGCGTAGAGCACGATGCAGCAGACGACGATGAGCGTACACATCTCCAGGGTCGGGGTGTTGAAGGCCTCGAGCTTGGCAATGCGGAGTTGCTCGCGCACGAGCTTGGCAAGCATCCCGCGGAAGCGGCGGCGTTCGTACGGTTCGGCGTTGTTGGCCTTGACGACGCGGATGCCGATCAGCGTGGCCTCGATCTGGCCGAGCATCGAGGCACTGCTTTGTAGCGCCGCCCGGGCCGCCCGGCGGACATGCTTGCCGAACTTGCGGATGATCGCCAGCATGAGCGGGGCAAAGATGATGATGAAGAGCGTTATCTGCGGAGAAAGGTACATGGCCAGCCCCAGCGCCATGGCCGCCTTGATGGGCTCCTGGATGCTGTTGCCGAGAATGCCCTTCATGCCGTCCTGGAGGCCCTGGGCGTCCTGGGTGATGCGGTGCGTGACGTCGCTGGTGCCGGCCTGCCCGAAGAATGACAACCGCAGGTGCAGGGCGTGGTCGTAGGTGAGTTTGCGCAGGTCGCGCACGGCGAGGATGGACGCCTTCTCGGAGTAATACTCCTGGAAGAAGCGCATCGTGTTGCCGAAGATCGACAGGGCGACGATGAAACCCAGCACGACCGCGATGGCGCTGACGGAATTGGTCGGGAGCAGCCGGGCAACGGCCTGGCCGGTGTTGAGCCACGGAGGCGCGGGGCGGAGTTGGACGGCAACAGGGAGGTCTTGGACGAGGAGTTGCGTGCTGGTGCGATTGGCGTCGGCCAGATGCGCCAGGAGACGGCTGGCCGCGCGAGCCTCGAGCGGCGCGGCAGAAAGCGTCCAGGGGACGTGGGGCTTCAGACCGGCGGCGGCGGCAGCCCCTTTGGCCGTGATCTTGAGCGGGCTGACCGTCTCGTTGTCGTCGGCGAGGCGGACTTGGAGGCGTTCTTCGACGATCTTGCGATTGACCCAGTCCTCGATCGTGTCGCCTTTGATGAGGATCTGCATGACCGGCAGCATGGTGCCGAGACCGGCCGTGAACACGCCGCCGACGACGAACGCGCAGAGGATCGAGACCAGCACGAACTGCCGGTGCGGCCAGAGGTAGCGCAGGGCGCGCAGGAAAGCATCGACCTTCTTCTTCGGCTTCGAGTTGGTTGTATCTTCGCTCAAGGGGAAAAAGTATAGCGGTTGTCGGGAGACGGGGACAGGACGGAGGAAGTTGTCAGTTATTGTCTCGTTGTTGACTGTATGGTCATGGATTTCGGCGATGCCCCCTGTGGCCGCGATGGGTCATCGCGGCGGGGAAACCGCGATCGACGATCGCGGCTACAAATGATCTGCCAGGACGATCGAGGCTGAACAAACCAGTCATCGTTCGTGATTGTGCTTGACAGACAACTGGCGGCTGTCAACTGGCAATTGCCCACATGGCCCGCGGCGTGACCATGCTCATGATCGTCGCGCTGTCAGCCACGCTCTCGGCCCGGCCCGCGCTCGACGAA
>JBEKVL010000196.1:0-9261 GCA_049514055.1 Tepidisphaeraceae bacterium
GCCGTTCCTGGCGCCCAAGGGCTGCAAGAACCTGGCCTTCAAGCGCCCGGTGACCAGCTCCGATCCCGAGCCGATCATCGGCAAGCTCGAACAAGTAACCGACGGCGACAAGGAAGGTGTCGAGGGTTCGTGGGTGGAACTCGGCCCCGGCAAGCAGTGGGTCCAGATCGACCTCGGCCAGCAGGCCCAGATCTACGCCATCGTCGTCTGGCACCACCATGGCGAACCGCGCGTCTACAAGGGCGTGGTCGTGCAGGTCTCCGACGACGCCGACTTCATCAACAACGTGCATACGGTCTTCAACGACGACCAGGACAATTCGGTCGGCCTGGGCATCGGCGAAAACCTGCAGTACTTCGAGAGCAACGAAGGCAAGCTGATGGACGCCAAGGGCGTCAAGGGCCGCTATGTTCGGCTCTGGAGCAAGGGCAACACCTCCGACGACCAGAACCACTACACCGAAGTCGAGGTGTGGGGTCTTCCGGCCGCCAAGTAAATCAGATCGACGATAATCGAACCGCGGACCTGATGGCCCGCGGCTCTTTTTTTTGTCAACATTCCCCTTCTATCGGTGTAGCGGTACGTAGCCCGTCACACCGGTGTGCGACGGGATTCGTGGGTCCGGAAAAAGGAGTACAAGTCATGTTCGCGAGACGAACCGCCGCACTGGCGGCCGCCGGTCTTTTTGCGCTTGTGCTGGGCGGAACGGCCGGGGCCGAAGACGCACCATTGGACATCAAGATTCCCAAGCCGGCGTTCAGCCGCACACCAAAGGATCTTCCGCCGGGCCTTGGCAGGCTGGAAAGGCCCACGGGCAAGCCGCGCCCTCCGTTCCTGGCGCCCAAGGGCTGCAGGAACCTGGCCCTGAATCGTCCGGCGACAAGTTCTGATCCCGAGCCGATCATCGGCAAGCTCGAACAAGTAACCGACGGCGACAAGGAAGGTGTCGAGGGTTCGTGGGTGGAACTCGGCCCCGGCAAGCAGTGGGTCCAGATCGACCTCGGCGAGCAGGTCCAGATCTACGCCATCATCGTCTGGCATAACCATAGCGAAGCGCGTGTCTACAAGGGCGTGGTCGTCCAAGTCTCCGACAACGGCATCAATCACGTCCAGACCGTCTTCAACAACGACCAGGACAACTCCGTCGGCCTGGGCATCGGCGAAGACCTTCAATACTTTGAGAATAACGAAGGCAAGCTCATCGACACCAGGGGTGTCAAGGGCCGGTATGTCCGGCTCTGGAGCAAGGGCAACACCACCGACGACCAGAACCACTACACCGAAGTCGAGGTGTGGGGTATTCCGACAGCGAAGTAAATCAAGAGGAGTACAAATCATGTTCACCCAACGAAATGTCATGCTCGTGGCCGTGGCCCTTCTTACACTCACACTGGGCGGAACGGCCGGGGCCGAGGAGAAAATGGAACCGTTGCCTCTCAAGCCCCCAAAGCCGGGGATCACCGGGACACCCAAGGAGATCAAAGGAATCACCGGCGAAATCGAAAGTCCGGCCGGGAAAGTCCGGCCGCCGTTTCTCGCCCCCGCCGGTTGCGTCAACCTCGCCTTCAAGCGGCCGGTGACCAGTTCCGATCCCGAACCGATCATCGGCAAGCTGGAACAGATCACCGACGGCGACAAGGATGCTCTTGGCGGATCATGGGTCGAACTGGCGCTGGGCAGGCAATGGGTGCAGATCGATCTGGGCAAGCCGGCCGAAATCCACGCGATCCTCGTGTGGCACCGGCACGACAACTTCGTGGTCTACAAGGGCGTGGTCGTGCAGGTGGCAAGCGATCCTGACTTCATCAATGGCGTGAAGACCCTGTTCAACAACGACCAGGACAACTCGATCGGGCTGGGGATCGGCGACGACAAATACTACTTCGAGGATTACCAGGGAAAGCTCATTGAAGGCAAAGGCGTCAAAGCCCGGTATGTCCGTCTCTGGAGCAATGGAAGCACCATGGGTGATGCGAATGAATACACGGAGGTCGAGGTCTGGGGAAAGTGATGGTTCTGTGCCGACTTGACGTTTGGAGTTCACGCTGAGCCTGTCTTGCCAGGTTTCCCACGGGAAGACAAGCTGACGTTCGCAAACTCCGAACGCGGGCAGTCTTTGTTGCCGCAGGTTCTTCCTCCATAAACCCGCTCATCAAGTGATCTTAAGTCCCGGCCGATACAACGCGCAGACCCGGCCGGGCGTGTTGCCCGGTATTCTGGACGGCCCTATATTACGTTGCCGCAGGCAGTTGATCTGACTGGCGGGCCGAAACAACCAACCGGAATCCGACAGATGAGCAACAACCAGGTGATTATCGGAATCAACGCCTTCCATGGTGATGCGTCGGCCGCCGGGTTGGCGCAGGGCATCTTCCGGGTGGGTGTCGAGGAAGAGCGATTTACGCGGATCAAGCACTGGGCCGGGTTTCCGGAAGCGTCCATCAGGCACTGCCTGTCGGAGTTGACGGGAGGGTCGATCCAGGACGTCGCCGCTTTCGCTGTTTCGCGGCAACCCAAGGCATACTTTTGGCGCAAGGTGGCGCTGGCGCTGGCCAATCCCCGATCGCTCAAGCGGGCTTTCGGACGGCTGACGAACCTCAAGCAGGTCGGTTCGCTCCAGGATCGCATCGGCCAGGCGTTTGGCGTCCCGGCCGACAAGCTGGCTCCCCTGCGTGCCGTCGAGCATCACCTGGCGCACATCGCCTCGGCATTCTTCTGCTCGCCCTATGAGGAGGCCATGTGCCTCACTGTCGATGGCTTCGGCGATTTCGTCTCGACGATGCTGGCCGTTGGCCGCGGCAATAACATCGAAGTTCTCGACCGGGTCCATTTCCCCCACTCGCTGGGCCTGTTCTACACGGCCGTCACGCAATACATGGGTTTCCCCAAGTACGGCGATGAATACAAGGTGATGGGCATGGCCGCGTATGGGGAACCGACGCTGGTGGAGAAGATGCGGAAACTGGTGCCGGTGGCCGCGGACGGCAAGTTCGAGCTCGACCTTCGCTATTTCCGTCACCTGCGCGATGGCGTGGACATGAGCTGGGAAAACGGCGAACCCACGCTCGGCCCGGTCTACACCGAGGACGTCGAGCGACTTTTCGGCAAACCCACGCGAAAACGCGAGGACGAGTTGGAACAGTTCCACAAGGACCTGGCGTGCTCGGCGCAGCGCGTCTATGAGGAGCGGTTCTTTGCCCTTGTGCGCCAGTTGCAGAAGCGCACGGGATTGAAGAAGCTGACGCTTGCGGGCGGCTGCGCGCTGAACTCGCTGGCCAACGGCCGGCTTTTCGAGAACACGGATATCCAGGAAGTCTACATCCAGGCCGGCGCCGGCGACGGCGGCACGTCCCTCGGCGCGGCACTTTACGCGCAGCACGCGATCCTCAACCGTCCGCGCGAGTTCGTGATGGAACATGCCTATTGGGGCCCGCAGTACAATGAGACCGACATCCGCCAGGCGGTCGCCAGGGGCATTCCCGGCTCGGAGGGCCGCGACGGCACCTACGGCGACCTCATCGTCGAGTCCTTCGCTGACGATGACAGGAACCTGGAAGAAACGGCGGCGAGCATCGGCCGCGGCGACGTCATCGGCTGGTATCAGGGCCGGAGTGAATGGGGCCCGCGGGCGCTGGGCAACCGGTCGATCCTGGCCGATCCGCGCCGAGGCGACATGCGCGACATCCTGAACCTCAAGATCAAGCGCCGCGAGGCGTTTCGCCCGTTCGCCCCGTCCATTCTCGAAGAGACGGTCTCCGACTGGTTCACCATCAGCTATCCCGACCCCTTCATGCTCAAGGTCTACCCCATCAAGCCCGAAAAGCGGCCGCTGATTCCTGCGGTGACGCACGCGGACGGCACCGGCCGGCTCCAGACGGTCTCGATGAAGACCAACCAGCGGTATTACCGTCTCATCAAGACATTCCAGAAACAGACCGGCGTGCCGATCCTGCTCAACACCTCGTTCAATGAGAACGAGCCGATCGTCAACACCCCGGCCGAGGCGCTGGACTGCTTCCTGCGGACAAAGATGGACCGGATCGTGATGCAGAACGTGGTGGTGCGGCGGAAGGCGTAGTCAGGCATTCGGCCCGCCTTGGGTGTCTTCGGCCTGCTTCTTCGCCCGCCGGGCCTGCTTCAGCAGCGTCTGCTTTTCCATGCGGAGTTCGTTGGTCTTGAGGAATATCTGGTACTCGTAGATTGCCAGCATGACGCAGAAATGGAACCCCACCCAGCCGTCCATGAAGCCCATCTTCAGGATGTACATTGAAAAGAACCTTGCCAGCCAGCGCAGCGGGAGCCACGGCCAGACGTAGCGTTTGAGCCAGCGGCGGCGTTCGACGGAACCGCCGCCGATCAGCCGGACCTTCTGCGAGTAATCCTCGGATGCGTCAAGCCGGACGGCCTCCCGGGCCTCGAGCGTGCTGTACCAGTTGTGTTTCTCGATGAAGTGATAGAGCCCGCGGCGGTCATCGTGCATCATCTCGCCGTCGAGGTAGCCCACCGAACCGTCGACCACCATGTGCTCATGCACCGAGCGGATGGCGTAGCGGGCCTTGCCGCGGCGGAAGAAGCGTATGTTCCAACTCGGATAGTAGCCGCAGTGGCGGATCCACTTGCCGAGGATGATGATGCGGCGGTTGATGTAGAAACCGTTCTCACGGCAGTTGTCGGCCACGGCCGTACGCGTCAGCGCCTCGCGCAGATCCTTGGTGATGCTCTCGTCCGCATCGAGTATGAAAACCCACGGGGTGTGGATGGGCAGGTTGTCCAGGGCCCAGTTCTTCTGGCGGGCGTACCCCTCCCACGGATGGGGGACGAACGCGGCCCCGAGGGATTCGGTTATCTCGCGAGTGCGGTCGGTCGATCCGGAATCGACCACGAAGACCTGCTCGGCCCAGTCCACCACGCTGCCCAGCGCATGGGGAATGTTAACTTCTTCATCCCTGGCGAGGAGAATGAAGGTGATGGGTACACGGTCGCTCATGCGCATCGATTCCCTTGAGCCGCGAAATGGCCTGGCGGCTGCCTGATTGCGCCTTCAGTATATGACAGGGCCGCCGGCGGAAAAAGGGGTTTGCCGGTCTTGCATTCGATTCCATGACGGCTAAACTACTTGGCTCGTTAATTTGACCAGAAGAGGAATTTATGCCACGCGTCTGCGCTTTTACCGGAAGAAGAACCCACAAGGGCAACAAGATCAGGACCCGAGGCAAGGCCAAATATCTGGGCGGCGTCGGCACCAAGACCACCGGCATTTCCCGCCGCGAGTTCAAGGCCAACATCCAGCGCGTCCGCGCCGTGGTCGGGGGCAAGATCGTTCGCATCAAGGTCAGCGCCAAGGCGATACGCAACGGCCTGATCGTCAAGCCCAAGCGCCGCACCTGGAAGAAGGAAGCCGTCGCGGCGTAAGGATTTCCCATATAGCACAAACCGACCCACGGACACCGGTTCGTGGGTTCTTTTTGTTGGCTGGGTTCGCCCCGGTTCGATCCGCCTGTAGCCGCGATCAACGATCGCGGGTACAGCGGCGAAACCCCGCCGCGCTTGATCCGCCTCACTCCCGCCGATACAACCCACCGCCATGCACGACAGCATGATACATCTCGAAGACGTCCGTCATGTTGCCAAGTTGGCACGACTGGCTCTTCCGGAAGAGAAACTGGTAAGGTTCACCAGCCAACTTGAGTCGATTCTCGAATACGTGGCCAAGATCGGTCGGGTGGACATCACCGGTGTCGAGCCGATGGCCCACGCCCTGCCCATCCACAACGTGCTTCGCGAGGATGTCGCCCGGCCGGGCCTCACCGTCGAACAGGTGCTTCAGAACGCCCCCGAGTCGGACGGGCCGTTCTTCAAGGTTCCCAAGGTGATCGGCGGCGACGAGGACTCGGCCGGCTGAACTTTCCCCAGGCAATCCCCATGCTCACTCCCGATACACTTATCGCTGCACGCGACGGTATCCGCTCGAAACAGGTTTCCTCCGCCGAACTGGTGCGCAAGGCGCTGGACCGCATCCACCGGCTCGACGGCCACCTGCACGCCTTCAATAGTGTCTTTGCCGACCGCGCCTTGCATCTGGCCAAGGAGGCCGACGCGGGAACGCGCACCGGCCCGCTGGCCGGGGTGCCCATCGCCCTCAAAGACAACATCTGCACCAGTTTCGGCCTGACGACCTGCTCGTCGCGCATGCTGGCCAACTTCCGCGCGCCCTACGATGCCACCGTGGTCCGCAAACTCGAAGCGGCCGGGGCGGTCATCGTCGGCAAGACCAACCTCGACGAATTCGCGATGGGATCCTCGACGGAGAACTCCGCCTTCGGCCCGACGCTCAATCCGTGGGACTCTTTGCGCGTGCCGGGAGGATCATCGGGCGGGTCGGCCGCGGCCCTGGCGGCCGGGATGTGCTGCGCCGCCATCGGTTCCGACACCGGCGGGTCGATTCGTCAGCCGGCCTCGTTCTGCGGCCTGGTGGGGCTTAAGCCGACCTATGGCCGGGTTTCACGGTACGGGCTCGTGGCCTACGCCTCATCGCTCGACCAGATCGGCCCGTTCGGCCGGAACTGCGCCGACGTGGCGTTGCTGATGGACGTCCTCGCCGGGCACGACGAGCTCGACTCGACCAGCGTGCCGGGTGATGTGCCCGATCATCTGGCCGAACTCGAAAAGCCCGTCGCTAAGCTCCGCATCGGCGTCGTCAGAGAGTATCTCAACACCGCCGGGATCGATCCGCAGGTGAGCGCCGCGATCGCCGAAGCCCTGGACGTCTACCGTGCCCAGGGCGCCGAGATCGTCGATATCTCGCTGCCCCACGCGGAGTACGCCATCGCGGCCTACTACGTCATCGCCCCCTGCGAGGCCTCCAGCAATCTCGCCCGCTACGATGGCGTGCATTTCGGCCACCGCACGAAACAGCCCGTGAAGGACATTGTCGAATTGTTCAGCAAGTCCCGCGCCGAGGGCTTCGGCGACGAGGTGCAGCGGCGCATCATGATCGGCACCTACGCCCTGTCATCCGGCTATTACGACGCCTACTACGTGCGCGCCCTGAAGATGCGGGCGCTGATCCGCCGCGATTTCGACGAGGCATTCAAGAAGTGCGACGTGATCATCTGCCCCACCAGCCCCGTCCCCGCGTTCAAGGTCGGCGAAAAGAGCGGCGACCCGCTGCAGATGTACCTCACCGACGTCTTCACCGTCACCGCCAACATCGCGGCCATTCCGGGCGTGAGTGTGCCGTGCGGATTCACCGGCAGCACCAAACCGCTGCCCATCGGCATGCAACTGCTCGGCCCGGTCTTCTCCGAGCCGAAGTTGCTGCGGATTGCCAGGATGTACGAGAAGACCACGGAATGGCACACACGGCGGCCTGTGTTGTAGAGGAACATCTGTTCGCGCTCCTCCCGGATCGAAGGACAAACAACTATCGGGTTCCGGTCTCCCGGGCGCCGCGGCTTGTCTACGGCAGGCCGCGGCACCCGGACGATTTCCAGAAGCCATGGCGATCCCGTTCCCTACCGCTGCACGCGCGCCGAGCCACCCTTGGCCAATGCCTCGACCTCGTCGATCCTGGCCATGGTCACGTCGCCGGGGAACGTGGTCAGCAACGCGCCGTGCGCCCAGCCCAGACGCAGGGCGTCTTCGGGCGAGCGGCCGGCGATGAGGCCGTAGATCAGTCCGGCCGCGAAGCCGTCGCCGCCGCCGATGCGGTCGAGTACGTCGAGCTGGCACATGGGGCTGACGTAGCGCTTGCCCTCGAGCCAGAGCACGGCCGCCCAGTCGTGGCGGTTGGTCGAATGCACTTCGCGCAGGGTGGTGGCGACGATCTTGATGTTTGGGTGTTGGGCGACGACCTTCTCGATGAGTTGGAAGAACGTGTCCGGATCGAGCTTGGACTTGGTGGATGCGACCTCCGGGCCGGCGATGCCCAGGCCCTTCTGCAGGTCTTCCTCGTTGCCGATCAGGGCGTCGACGTTGCTGACGATCTTCTTGATCACCTGCACGCCGCGCTCGGCCCCGCCGGCCGCGGCCCAGAGCTTGGCGCGGTAGTTCAAGTCGAAGGAGTTGATCGCACCCGAGGACTTGGCCGCCTGCATGCCTTCGATGATGACGTCGGAGGTGGTCGGTGACAGGGCCGCGAAGATGCCGCCCGAATGGAACCAGCGCACACCGGCCGCGAAGATGCTCTTCCAGTCGAAATCGCCGGCCTTGAGCATGGCGCCGGCTTCGTTGGATCGGTTGTAGAACACGACGGGCGGCCGCACGCCCTGGCCGCGGTCGCTGTAGACCGTCGCCATGTTCGGCCCGCGCACGCCGTCGTGGTCGAACCACTTGTAGAACGGAGTGACGCCCATCTCGCGGACGCGGGCCTGGATCATCTCGCCGATGGGGTACTTCACCATTGCGGTCGCAATGCCGGTTTTGAGGCCAAAGCAGTCGGAGAGATTGGCGGCCACGTTGTATTCGCCGCCCGAGACATGAATATCCAGCGACCGGGCCTTGCGGAACGGGATCACGCCGGGGTCGAGCCGGTGGACGAGGGCTCCGAGGGACAGGAAATCCAGGGCACACGAATCCTTGCGAACATTGAAAGCAGCCATGAAGACTCCGAAAAAGCCGTATGGATACCGCTCGAATCCGCCACCGCCGCACCGGCGGGCAGTCTCGCGGGGAAGGGTGTTTTATCGAGCGATGGCAGGGACTGCAACCCGGTAGTGATGCGGCCGTGTTGATGTGCAGGGTGATCACATTTGACGTCTGACGGTGCCGCCAGTGCCCTCACCGGCGGAAGACCGAGGGACGAACCTGCCGGTGAGGGCGCCCGGCAGCACGCAATGCGATGACCCTGGGGGCGGGCCGGGTTGCGGACGACGTGAAGAAGAAAACGTCTGGCGCGGACGGTGCGGGGGGTGCCTGGCATAAAGGTTTACCTGGACGTAGGTTATGAGCTTGTGGATGATGGATGGGGTTGAAAAAAGCGCCGCCAAAGCGTGTCCAGAATCTCCCCAAAATCACCCCATGGCAGCGTGTGGATCGCGTCGGAACGGCGCTGGGCGTTGAGGGTTGTGGAAGGTACGCGGGGAAAAAGATGTTTGGAGGGGTATGGTTTCGAGGGCCTGAGACATAAGAGGCTGTTCGAAAAGTGGTTATGAGTGGCGAGGGTGTCGGCAAGTGGGGAAAGAAAGCCGTCCTTTTCAGGTCCCAAAGCCGTCCCGATCAGTCCCGCTCGGTCCCGTTGGGTGGTGCCTGCGTCCCGGTGAA
>JBEKVL010000197.1:0-11480 GCA_049514055.1 Tepidisphaeraceae bacterium
ATCGTGCTGAAGTTCGATGCCCTTGAAAACGTCCCGGCCAAAACGCTGAGCGTCAAGGATCCCTGCTGGGCGGGATGGAAGGCCAAGAACGCGATGGAACTGGTGATCGTGGCCAACATACCCGGATACAAGGGCGTGTCGGCGGGCATGGCGGACTCCCGGCGGCTGGTGCTGACGCTGGACCGTTGCCGGTGGGCGAGCACGTCGGAGCCGATCCAGATACAGGTGTCCAGCGCCGGGGTCGTGGCGCTCACACAGCCGAAACCGGAAAAGAAATAGCACCGCGCATCTGGAGAACCGTCAAGACCCCGGGCACGCGCCGGGGTTTCTGTTTGGAGCACCGCCTCCGGGCAGTCTGGAACCCCGCCTGGGGACGGTGCTCCAAACGGCAGGCACTCCTGAAACGACTGCCGCGCCGTTGTCTTGGAGCCGTCGCTGCGCCCCTCGCCCGTGGGGTGGATGCCTGCTAAGCTAGACAACCATGGAACGAGTCGGGCAGTACCTGATCGTCCGGGAGTTGTCCGTGAGGGCATACGGCAGCGTGTACCGCGCGCGCCGGCAGGAGGACACGGACGAACAAGGAAAGTATCTCGTCAAGGTGTTCAACCCCACCGCCGCCGGGGCCGACGAGGTGGCGCTGAGTCCCCAGGTGCAGGCCGCGCTCGAGCGGGCGGCGCTGCAACAGAAAGTGGCGCAGGGCGGGGCCGCCCACTGGGCCCCGATCTTCGAACACGGCATCTGCGAGGAGGGCGCTTACTACGTCAGCCGCTTCTATCCAAGTTCGATCCGGCGGCTGATCGAGGGGCGCGTACACCTGCAGCCGGCCTCCCTGCGCCTGATCGCCCTGGGCATCGTGGACGGGCTGCTGGAACTCAAGGCGGCGGCCAGCCGGGCGCACGGCAACCTCTCCCCCCAGACAGTGCTCCTCGAACTGAACGACAACCGCCAGCTTTCCGCGGTATTGCTCGCCGAGCCGGGGACCGACGAGGATGCCGCCGAAGCCGGCGAACCGGGAGATCTGAAGACCATCGGGCAACTCCTCTACCAGATCATCATCTCGCGATCCAGGCTGGAAGCGCTGATTCTCCCGCTGGCACTGAGCGAGGAGTGGAAGTACCTGGGTCCGGCGGCCAAACCGTGGCTGGACCTGATCAACTACCTGCTGGACCCCGGCGCCACGCCGCAGACGCACAACCTGGAACTCGTGCGGCGGAAGATCGCGGCCCTGGGAGCGGGCAAGGCCGGGTCGCCGAAGAGTCTGGCGCTGGCCGTGACGGCCGTGGTCCTGCTGGCCGGGCTGGCGGGAGGGGGATGGTACGCCTGGCGGCGACTCCACCGGCCGATTGACCTGACACCGCCCATCGTTACTACAAGCAACTACTCTGCGGCGGAAACGCTCTACAAGACCTACTGCCCCGACACGAAATTGCAGCAGTCGCTCGGGGCCATCAACGCCTCCGAATTCCCCGAACTGGGGGCCTTGCGGACCAGACTGGAGGAGATCCGTTCGCAGGGCGACGCGGGCGTCACAGAAGCGAACCTGAGGAGCCTCGACGAGGCGCTCAAGGCGGCCAAAGCGTGGACGGTGCCTGAGAACCTGCGGCGTATGGCCGGTGAAGCCCTGCCGCGCGAGTGGGACAGTCTGGGCGACCGGATCAGGACCGCGGCCAGCGCGGGCTCCGCCGAACCGCTCAACATCGCGGCGATGCTGGCGGCGGCCAACTGGCAGTCGGCGCTTGGCGCCTTCGACTGGAAAGCTTCCCGCGAAAACCTGGCGGGATACGCGGCCGACTTCAGGAAATCGGGGTATCCGCTCCTGTCCCATTTTGAGGAACTGCTGAAAGACCTCGACAACACCGCCGCGCAGGCAACCGAACCCCGGCAACTCGCGGACATGCGTCAGACTGCCGAGAAGGACCTGGCACTGGCGGGAACCCTGGCGCAGGCCAGGGCCAATCCGGACCTGGCGGTGCGCTTCACCAGGCCGAGCGCGGAGAAGGACCAGGTCGTGAAAGACGCCGAGGCGGAGATCGCCAAGGCATCGGGCGGCCGCGCGCAGGCGATTGCGACCGTCCTGGCGAGCTGGGAAAAACGCATGCTGAGCATTCCCGCGCCCAGGGACGCCGCCGCGATTTACGAGCAGTACAAGGCGAGCATGGCGGATCGCCAGAAGGAATATGAGGCAGTGAAGAAGTGGACCCTGGCGAGCGAGGACGAGGCGATGGTGGCCCTGGTGAAACAGGCCGCCGACAGCGTCGAGGGCCTCAGGAAGCTCGTCAACACCGCCACCCCGGAATTTCAGGACGCGAAGGACCAGGCCGACCGCGTGCTCAGGCTGCTCCAGTCGCGCGTCAAGGAAGGGGACACGCGGCGGCAGTTGTTCGAGGCGGCGAGCAAGTCGTTCGCTTTACAGAGCAAGCAGATCGAGGACCTGATTCCGCAGGCCAAAGTGGCGGGCAGCACGAATGTGCCCGCTTTTCAGAAGTAGGCCGACGGTCTGCGGGAAGAGGCGACCCGCTTCGCACAGGATTTCAAGACGTTGGGCGATGGAGACATCGATGCCCGGAGGAAGAAGGTTGACGACGCGCTGGCCGCGCTGTTCCGGCGGATCGAGGAAGACGTGGGAACCGAGGCCCCCGTAAGCCTCACCCTCCCGAAATTCAGCCACGATGCGTTCCTGAAGGCACTCTCGGGCCAGTGGGATGAATTCAGCATCAAAGTCGTCGGGCAGACGCGGCCCAGGATCACCAAGGGCCAGAAAGCCCTGCTGGAACCGGCCAGGACGAGTATCGAAGCGCTCGCCAGGGTTGCAGTTGACATGGAGAAGACATGTGATGCCGTGTCCGGATTGAAAGTCGCGGGCGGGGAGGAAATACAGGCGGCGGCCAGGACACTGCCGGCACTGGCGCTGGCAAACGGGACCAGACTCATCGCCCAGGCGATCCAGATCGACCGGGGCCGGAAGAAACTGACGGCCAACAACGCCAACCTGCTCGCGGAACAGGACAAGTGGAACAAGTCTGCCGGCCAGTGGCTGGCGTGCTGGAGTGAGATCGAGAAGGCGCTGACGGCCGGGACCGGCTCGGCGGAAAAGCTGGCGGTGAGCAACCCGCAACTGGCCGACCTGACCGGCGACGTGACGCTCCTGAGACTGCGGGAGAAGGCGGACGCAACCGAAAAGACGCTCGGGATCGCGGCGGCGGAAGATCCGCTCAAGCAGTTGCGGGCGCGCCTGAAGACGCTGGAGAATTTCGAGGCCAAGACGACTCCGGCAAACGATGGGCAGCGGGCGGCGTGGTTCAAGGAAACCCTTGATGCACTGAAGACCGATAAACTGGAACTGGCTTCGGCGGCGGCACGGAGAATTGCCGGCAATGGACCACCGATGACGGTTCGGGAGTTCAAGGATCTGGATGCCACCCGCAAACTGATGCTCCAGCCTGCGAAGGGCCGGCTGGACAAGGACTTGGACGCGGCCATGGCCGGCGCGCTGCTGGCATTTGCCAGGCAGGGATTGCAGAAGACGGACATGGTGGAAGCAACGGCGCAGGCGCTTGAGGATTTGAAGAAGGCCTTGGGACCGTTGCCAGGTGGCCTGGCGAGCGATCCTGAGATCAAGAAGGCCATCTCCGAGTTCGCCAGGAACGGCTTGAAGGACGCGGCTGGAGTCGAGAATACAGCGGCAGCACTCAAGAGCTTGCAAAAGGCATTGGGATTGGCCGACGACCACTATGCCAGGGACGCCGCCATCCAGACGGCGCTGACTGAGTCCGCCCGGAAAGGGCTGAGGAACGCGGCGACGGTGGAAACCACTGTGACATACATGGAGAAGGTCAATGCGGCAATGGGTTTCGCTCCCAAAATCGACGACAAAGACCTCTTCATTCGCTCCAACCTCGCCCTGTACCGGGCGAAACTGGCGAAGTTCAAGGACGCCGACAACTCGGCCGCCGTTGCCTTGGCCCGGGAACTGCTCAAACCCGATGCCGGCCTGAGCGACGTTGTCCACAAGAACCTCGTCACCGCTTTGCAGGAGCAGGAGGCCGCGTGGACCAAATACCAGTCCCAACTCGGCGCCAAGGGTGGTCCGAAGGACGCCAACTTCGCCCTGAATGCGCAACTGAGCAACAATGATTTGAAGGTCTTCGAGAAGAAAGTCGGCGATGACCTGCGGCGGCTGGCTTTCGGACGGATCACCGTCAACGGCGATGCTGTCTTTCTGTGTACGACCGAGACGCCCATCTGGGCGGTGGATGCGCTGGTGGAAAGCGGGAAGAAACTGGGAGACGTGCTGGGCATCGACGAGCCCGTGTCCGGCAGCAAACCGGTGCCGCGGCCGTGGTTCACTGACAACGACATCACCGAACTGAGGATTCGTCCGGGCTGGCTGCCGAAATACAATCAGGGTTTCTCCGCCTACCCCGGCGCTTTGGCCGATCCGGGAGCGCCGGAGAGGCTCGCACTGAGAACGGCCAACCCGAGCAAGGAACAACCGCTGGACTGGATCAGCCCCGACGTCGCGAAACAACTCGCCACGGGCCTGGGGTGCCGGCTGGCGACATCGGCCGAGTGGCTCGCGGCAGCGGCCGAACAGACCAATCCGCCGAACCTGCGCGACAGCAGTTGGGAGCAGGTCGCCACCCAGTTGAACGCCGCGCCGAACAAGGAGTCGATCATCCCGCGGCCATGCCTGCTGGAGAAGATGTCGTTTGCGCCGAGCAGCGGGATCACGGCCTGGAACGGGACGACGCTTGCGACCGGAGTGACGGCCCTCGGGATCACGCCGAAATGGAACCTGCCCGGCGGCGCGTACGACGATCAGCATCCCTTCTTCTGGCCGGCCGAGCCTGAGTTTGACGCCAACGCCGGCGGCAGGCCGAAGTTCAGGGACCTGATCGGCAATGTGGGCGAGTATGTGGTGGATGTCGACGGCCAGATCCACATCGCCGGCGGCTCGGCGCTGTCCGACCCCGCCGCCGGCCTGGGCGTGCAGAAGACCCCGGCGGCCGACGGCATCAGCTATGCCGACGTCGGGCTGCGGCTGGCGTTCACACCGGTCAAGGAAGGCACGCCGCCGGAGATTGCCAAGAACATCAAGAAGCTGCTGGATGATGCCAGGTACGCGACGGCGGGAAGTCCCTGACCGATTTCATTTGGCCGGGGCGTCCGGTGGATCGTAAACACGAACGTAGTCAACGATAATCGCATCGGGCAGCGTGGCCTTGGCGATATCGCCGGCCCAGTTGCCGGCCTCCAGGCTCAGCAGCGCGTACTCGGGCTTGTGTGAGACGGCCGTGTCGGTTTCCCACACAGGTTTGCCGTCCACGTCGAAGACGTACTTGTCCCTGGTCCAGAGGACGCCGAATGTGTGGAAGCCTTCGTGCAGACACTTGGTGACGGAGTCGCCGCGGGTGGACTTGTGGTCCTTGCCGTAGCCGTCCCAGTGCAACGTGTGCTGGGCCTTGTCGATCCAGCGGGAAACTCTCATGGTTCTTCCTTGTTCCAGTATCGGGTTGCCAGCGTCCACCAGTCGGCCTGGGCGATGGCGGAGGCGATCGCCGCGGGCGTTGGCGCGCCGGTGGACGGCGACATGTCGATCGCGTCTTCGGGCACGATGGAGAGAATCGGCACTTTGCCGAATTTCTCGATTGCGCGGGGGTTGGATTCTTCGGCCAGACCGGGTGTGCCGGGCGGGTAGCGGTTGATGACCACGCCGGCGACGGGAACGTCGGCCGCGCGCAGCGCGTGCAGCGTGAGCAGCGTGTGGTTGATCGTCCCCAGACCGGCATCGGCCACAACAACGACGGGGTAATTCAGGTCGCGGGCAAGATCGAGAACCGTATGTGTGCCGTCGAGCGGCACCAGTATTCCGCCAATGCCCTCGACGAGCAGCACGTCGGCATCGGCCGTCATGATGCGGATCGAGCGGGCGATGGCTTCGTAGTCAACGGGCGTCTTGGCACGCTCGGCCGCCACTGCCGGGGCCAGCGGATCGGCGTAGCGCACGGGGCAGACCAGGTCCAGCGGATGCGGCGTATCTGCGCAGTGGGCGAGATACTCGGCATCTTCGGAGACCAACCCCTCGCGGCGGCGCACGCAACCCGTGGCCACGGGCTTGCAGACCGCGACCCGGCGGCCGTCGGCGCGGAGCCAGCGGACAATCGCGCCGGTGATGATCGTCTTGCCGATGCCGGTGGACGTCGCGGTGATGAACAGGCCGGGGATGGAGGGGGTGGGGATCATGGCTTGATCGCGGCGGTGTGACCAGTAATTCGGGACACTTGAGCACCGCCGGGTATGTAACAGTTGTCATGCTGAGCGTACTCGCGAAGCATCTGGCTTTGGACTTCATGGCCAGATCCTTCGCGGGTACGCTCAGGATGACGGTTCGTGATCACGATGAGACTCCGAGAAAATGGTCACATGTCAATCGCCGCCAGTTCCTGCTTGAGCGCGATGACGATGCTGCGGATGTCGTCGACTTCCATCGCCAGCGGCGGCATGAGCACGATCGTATCCCCGAGCGGGCGCAGGATGATGCCTTGTGAACGGAGTTTCACGCACACCTCATGCCCGAGTCGCCGTGCCGGATCGAACGGCCGGTGCGTGGCCTTGTCGGCCACCAGCTCAACCCCGGCCATCAGCCCCTTCTGACGGATATCGCCGACATAGGGGATTTCGCGGAGAAGATCGAGCATCCGGGCAAATTCCTCGGAGTTGTGCCGGACGCGCTCGATGAGGTGGTGTTTCTGAATCAGATCGAGGCTGGCGATGGCGGCGGCACAGGCCAGCGCGTTGCCGGTGTAGGTATGGCCGTGGAAGAAGGTGCGGCCTTCCATGGGCTTGCCGAGGAACGCATCGAAAATGGTCTGCGTGGCGAAAGTGGCGGCCAGCGGCAGATAGCCGCCGGTGATGTTCTTGGCGACCGCCATCAGGTCGGGTTGCACCTGCTCGTGTTCGCAGGCGAACATCCGGCCGGTGCGCCCGAAGCCGACGGCCACCTCATCGCAAATCAGCAGTGTGTTGTATTGTGTGGTCAGCCGGCGAACCTCGGCGAGGAAGCCGGCCGGATGGACGATCATGCCGGCCGCGCCCTGCACCAGAGGCTCGATCACCACGGCGGCAATGCGCCCGGCGTTCTCGCGCAGAATCGTGTCGAGTCGCGCCAGACAATACGCCTTGACCTGTTCAGCCGTGGGGAACTGGCCGGCGTTTGCCAGTTCGGGCGGCGGTCGATAGACGAACGGCGACGGGACATAGTGAGTCTTGAAAAGCAGGGGATAGTACGAGCGGTGGAACAGTTCCGTGCGGCCGATGGACATCGCGCCGAAGGTGTCGCCGTGGTATGCCTCCGAAAACGCCACGAACTCCGTCCGCTGCGGCTGGCCGATGTTGTGCCAGTATTGCACGGCGATCTTGAACGCAATCTCGGCGGCGGTCGCGCCGCAGTCCGAATAGAAGACCTTCTTGAGGTTCGGCGGCACGATTCTCATGAGCCGGCCGGCGAGAATGATGGCCGGCTCGGCCGCCAGGCCCAACAGGGATGAATGGGCGAATCGTTCGAGTTGTTGGCGGATCGCCTGGTCGATCTCGGCGACACGGTGACCGTGGACATTACACCAGAGCGACGACACGCCATCGAGATAGCGGTTGCCGTCGGAATCGATGAGGTGCATTCCCTGGGCATCGGTGATGACCAGCGGATCGGATTCCAGCCAGAGTTGCATGTGGGTGAAGGGGTGCCAGATGTGCGCCTTGTCGAGACGGCGAAGTTCCTCGGTGGAGTAATCAGGGTCGAGGATATCGACGGTGTCGCCGATACGCAGGGAGAGCACGCCCTTGGCCGAACCGTCGCGAACGGCGACCTCGAGCAGCGCTGACGAACCGACCAGGGCCAGGGCTTCGCCGGGCTCGACATCCGAATAGGTGAGGTGAATCGGGCCGATACACCGGCCGGCGACGGCGATGTTGATCCGCGACCGGTTGCGGAGCGCCGCCGCCGGGATGTTGGTCGTGGCATTGCCAAAGCGATCAAAGTGGATGATCTGACCGATCGAGGCGTCGGCCGGAGCCGGAGCCACGTCGAACAGGATGGGATCGGTGATGGCTCGCCCGAGTTCCCTCAGCGGAACGCCGGCCCCCAGCGCCGCGGCGGCCGGAGCCATGATGTCGCGGCCATGGAACGTGGAACTGGGGTGCGGCGGACGCCAGGTGATTTCGTGGAATCGGGCGTCGGGATAGTGTCGCATGGCCCAGGTGATCAACCCGTTGTCCGGACAGACGACCCACTGGTTGTGGATGTTGACGACCAGCAACCGGCGGCCGGATCCGACGCCGGGATCGACGACCGCGAGGTGAACCGTCTCCGGCCCGAAAGCCGCGATGGCCCGTTCGAGGGCAATGCTCCCGCGCAGCACGTCGCCGGGAGGAATCCGATGGGTGATATCGATCAGGCGGGCGACGGGGTTATGGCGCAGAAGCACCGCCTTCATCGTGGCGACGTACCAATCTTCGATGCCGAAGTCAGAAAGCAGCGTAATTGTCGGGCGCGGAACCGGAGCCTTGTTGCTTACGGTCGGCATGAAAGGGAGAATAGAATCGAATTGAGGGTTGTCAATTCAGGAGGTCGATGAAGTTGTTCAGTTCCATGTCGGCGAAGGAGCGGATGATCCAGCAGCACCTGATCGCCCGGGGGATCATGGACCAGCGCGTTTTACAGGCCATGCGCCGTGTGCCCCGGGAGAAGTTCGTGCTGGAGGAATCGCGGGATGAGGCCTACGACGACTGTGCCCTCTCCATCGGTTTCGGGCAGACCATCTCGCAGCCGTACATCGTGGCGTTGATGACGGAGAAGCTCGAACCGGCGGACGGGCTCAGGGTGTTGGAAATCGGAACTGGCAGCGGCTACCAGACGGCCGTGCTGGCCGCACTCGGCATGGACGTGTACACGGTGGAACGGGTCAAGCCGCTGCTGGATGAGACCTTCGAGCGTTTGGCATCGCTGGGCGTCAAGGGTGTGAAGTACCGGTATAGCGATGGCACAAAAGGCTGGCCGGAATTCGCGCCGTTCGATCGGATCCTGATCGCGGCCGGCGCTCCACAGCTTCCGCGCGAGCTGTTGCTGGAACAGTTGCTTGACGGCGGCGTCGCCGTGCTGCCGGCCGGATCGATGGAAGCCCAGACGTTGCTTCAGGTGCGGCGGCAGGGAACGGAACTGCTGGCCACCAGTCTGGTTGGCGAAGGCGCGTGGGATGATGAGTAAAATGAAGCGAATTCAAAACGTGATATCCGGGATTTCAGATTCCAAATTCCAGATTTCGAATTTCAAATCTGAAATCTGAAATTCGGCTGTTGCAATCGATCTATTATTTCGGGAGACAACCATGCATCGCCATCTTTCCCTCCTGCTTCTTCTTGTGCTTCCGGTCGCCGTCCTGGCGCAGACCGCGCCGCCATCGCCTTCACAAAGACTCGCCCAGTGCATCGACCGCATGGTTGCGGTGGTCGAGGGCATGCCAGGCCAGGACCGGCAGACTTTTCATGCGGTGCTGCGGGTGACCGACGCGACCCAGGTGCCCGGGGAACTCGACGGCGCAACCGTGGACCTCACCCTTCAGCCGCCGGATCGCCTGTTGATCAAGGCACGCGTGGGCGGCAAGGAATACTCCATCGGCCGCAAGGGCCAATCGCTGTGGATCTACGTGCCGGACAAGCACTTCGGCGTAATCGGCCTGCCGGATGTGCCCCGGTTCTCGGCCGATCCCCAATCGCTGGATCGCACGCCGATGACCG
Organism: Tepidisphaeraceae bacterium; assembly: GCA_049514055.1. Taxonomy (GTDB): domain Bacteria; phylum Planctomycetota; class Phycisphaerae; order Tepidisphaerales; family Tepidisphaeraceae; genus JANYKD01. Next base: position 9,793 of record JBEKVL010000197.1, read on the forward strand.
ACCTGGATTTCCCGGCCAACGAGAACCTCCTCAAAGCCTCGCTGCTGGCTCTGTCAGTCAAAGCGCTGCCCGACGAGCGCGTAGGCACGGATGACTGCGCCGTCGCGTCGCTCGCTCCGCCCTCCGGTATCAGCGATCTGTTCCGCCTGCCGCCGTCCACCATCGAGGTTGCCGTCCGCAAAACAGACGCCATGCCCATGCGTTTCCGGTATTTCGGCGGCAAGGCCAAGGTCGAGTTGATGGTGGATGCCCCGACGCTCGCCGTGCCCGTGGCCGACGACACCTGGGATCTGCATCCGGCGGCCGGCGACACGATCGAGAAGGTCGCCGTATCACACCTGCGGAACTTCCTCGCGGTGGCGCCGGACATTCTCATGGCGCGCGTCCCCTCGCTCGGCGCGGCCACGGGCCAGAAACGCCTGGTTGCAGTCGATGGCAAGGGCCGGCTGGAACTGCACGACGGAACGCGCGTACTGTTCCTCGACGGCACTCCCGAAGAAATGGGCCACCAGCAGGGCACGCTGCTGCGTAACGAGGTGCGCGGCCTGGTCTCCAAAGTGCTCTACGGTGTCGGCGTCGGCTCGTCCTTTGCCAAAGGCCGCTGGTTCTTTGGCGAGATCGAACAGGCCCACAAGCGGCTCGCACCCTTCATTACCGAGCGAACCTATCGCGAACTGGATGCCATGGCGCTGGCCGCCGGCGTCACCAAGGAGGAAGCCCGGCTGTCGAACTTCTTCCCCGAACTGTTCCACTGCTCCGGGTTCGCCCTGACCGGATCGGCCACCGTGGACGGCCGCATATTCCACGGCCGCGTCCTCGATTACCTTCGCGGCGTCGGCCTCGAGCAATCGGCCGTGGTCGCGGTCTACCGCCCGGACCAGGGCTACGCCTGGGTCAACATCGGCTACGCCGGGTTCATCGGCTCCGTGACCGCGATGAACGAGAAACACATCTCCATCGGCGAAATGGGTGGCCGGGGCCAAGGCGATTGGGATGGCAAACCCATGGCCCAACTCGTCCGCGAAGTCATGGAAAAGGCCGCCACGCTCGATGAGGCCGTGAAGATCATGCGCGATACTCCGCACACCTGCGAATACTACTACGTGATTGCCGATGGCACGACGAAGAAAGCCGTCGGGATCAAGGCAACCCCCACGATCTTCGAGACCGTCGGCCTGGGCGATCCGCATCCCCAACTGGCGCATCCGGTCAAGGACACCGTCATCCTCTCGGCCGGCAACCGCTACGAGGAACTCGTCCGCCGCGTGGAGGCCGGCCTGGGCAAGTTCGACGCCGACTCCGCGAGAGCCCTCATGGACCCACCCGTGTGCATGAACTCGAACATCCACTCGGTCCTCTTCGCCCCCGACACCCTCGATTTCTGGGTCGCCAACGCCGACTCGAAAAACGTCGCGTCCAAGGCGAGATACACGCGCTACAACCTGCGGCAACTGCTCGACTCGAAAGCGCCGGCGAAGGGTGAGAAGTGATTCCTGCGGCTTCTGTAGGGTGGGCACTGCCCACCATTTGGCCGTTGGCCCGCGGAACGGTGGGCAGTGTCCACCCTAAAGACTCGCCCCAACGGGGCCGCGGAATGTAGCCACGCGGTGAAGCGACGCCGCTCTGGGCGTCGCGGAACCCGTGGAATATGGTCATTCGTTCTCCCTCTTCGCCCCGACGGGGCGAAG
>JBEKVL010000198.1:0-9199 GCA_049514055.1 Tepidisphaeraceae bacterium
GAGGCCATTCCAGCCTGAATCAGCAGCATTCCGCAGGGGAGCAGTAAGGATTTCGGATTTCGCGGCCGGAAGATCATGATGCCTCCTCGTGAATGTATAGAATGAGAACCAGTTACTCGGGCTCGTCCAGCAGTATACTTCTGGGTCCATTGGAGAAGAAACCCATGCGGAAACTCATCATCGCGGTTCTCTTGATGGCCAGTGCGGCCGGAGCTTTCCGTGCGGCCGCCGCCGACCGCAATCCCCATCCCGCCGCCTCGCAGGAAGGCATCTCCGACTTCTTCTCTCCGCATCGCGGCTGCACTGACGCGGTGGTGGCCGAGATCGGGAAAGCCAGGAAGGCCATCAGGCCCATCCAGAGCGTGAATTGCCGGGAATAGGTAATCAGATCCTGGTCGCTATACTGAAGGAGATCATGAACGCTCCCGCTGCGATCTTCGGCTTGGCGTTGCTCTGCATTGTTCAACCGGTAGCCGCTGCGGCGGCGATATCGCTAAGACCCGCCAACAATCAGGGTGTCGATGTGCTGGCGGATAAGAAGGTGGTTGCTCCGATCCGGCTTTCCTCCAACGGCGTGATCGTCGCCGACAGGGTGACTGTTCAGGAGGCCGAGGTCCGCCTGACCGGCCTGCGGTGCAAGGATCCCCAGGCCGTCGCTTTCGCGCCCGATGATTTCGTGAGCATCGTTTTGGGTGCGATGCCGGAGGTCCGGTTTCGCTTGACCATCGCCAGGTTTGACCCCGCCCGATGGCAGGCGCTATTCCCCGATGCTAAAGCGCCGTTTCACTTCCTGACCTGTTCGATGCCGACGGCCATGGTCTGGCACCAGCGCGGCTGGCTGAACGCCACACCCAACGCCGATCCGTTTCCGCTCCTGAAAGACGTGCATACCGGAAGCCCCGAAATCTCCTGCCTGTGGAACCGCAACTGGAGCTATATCTGCCCCTTGGGGGCGCATCCGATCCCGATGATCGGGCTCTGGGACCCGCCGGCCAGGCTTTACGTGGGTTATGATTTCCAGGCCGCTCGTGCTGCGGAGCAATCCGAGCGATACCTCGCCACGGCCTACTGCTGGCAGCAGGGCCAGGACAAGAGCTTTGTCGCGTTGGCCTTCCCACATGGCGGCGTGCGCTACGGCGAATTGGTCTATCCCAAAATCGGCCAAGTCCTCGAATCGCACTTTGAGCTGATCATCGATCCCGAACTGCCCGACACCGAGGACCCCAACGAGCGATTCCAGGCCCGGCTATTCGAACGGTATCGAGCGGCCCTGCCCCAGGTGCCGGCGATGAACGATTTATCCTGGATTCCCGGCTCGCATCGCCTGCGGGACTTCATGGGCCCGATTGGATTAGACCTGTGGGGGCCGGGCGGCGAGACGACCTTCTATCCGCAAGGCACGATCCTCATCCACGGCTGGGCCGGCCATCGCGAGATGCCCATCGAGGCGGCCCTCCGCCGTGCCGACTCCCCGGCCATCGAGGCCGCACGAAAGCGGCTTGAAGAGCTGCTGCACAAATACGCCCAACGCACGACCATCGGCGGGGATTCCTGCCTGTTCTGGAATAAGCCCCTGGAAGGCGCCTGGCGAGCGGAGTGGGGTGGGCCGCCGGTCACGACCTTGCACAACACCGACGCTTGGTACCCGGCCCGGGTCCTGATCGAGTTGTACCGCTACGACCGGGCCCGTGGTCAGGCAAAGCCAGAGTACCTTCAGGCGATTGACGGGATATTCAACTGGACCAGACACTTCGTCTGGACCCGCAACGAGTTTGCCGATGTACCCTCCTCGCCGTTTGCCATCGGCGGGACGCTGAGCGTGGCATTTCTCATGGATTACCATTTCACTTTCCAGGATGATCCCCAGCGCCGCGAAAACGCAGAACTGGCTTTGAAACTGGCACGGAACGTCGCCTGGCGGTACTTGCCTGTCTGGGCAATGGACTCCGATCGCTTTGACGGGGCGCTGGACAGCGCCTTCCTGATCGAGCCCAACAGCGGCCGCGATTGGGCGGGCTTGGCCTGCGCCAACGAGGTCCATTGGAACATCGATACGCTTACGCAGGTGTACGTGCATGGCGGCGACGCGAGAATGCGCTATTACCTGCGGGGAATCCTGCAGCGCTGGCCGGCTTTGTACCGCGAGAACTATGAGAAGTCCCTGGCCGAGTATGGCCCGGATTCCATGACGGAGGGGCTGGGGTTTTTCGATGGTTCTGGCCCAGGTCGCGGTGGCCGATATGGCTATGGTGTGACGGATCACCTTCCGCTCAACGAGCCGGTGGGCGATTCGAAACTGCGTGTGGTGGCCGGCCAGCGTGCTTGCATCGGCTTCTGCAAAGGCGGCAGCCACTCGGACGTAACGGAATATCGCACCGATGGCAAGGGTGCCTGCGCCTTCCGGATCATCTCCTCACTGCCAGGCGAGTTCGACCTGAGCTTCTCGTATCCTTATGTGGATGTTTCTGCGCTGCCGGTGCGGATCGTCCGCGGAACCCAACAACTGGATCTGCGGAATGAGCAGGTGCGGCGGCCGGCCCAGGCGCCCAGTTCCCTGTACATCGGTCGGGTACGTCACGGCGATGTGATCCGGATCGGCGAGCTGCCGCCGGTTACGCCGCCGCTCAACATCGATGCTCCCTTGACCTATCACGAGTCCGATCCGATTCCCCGCCCGATCGGCGATTTCACTTTTCTGCATATCCAGTGCGATACCGCGCTGTCTCAGGACTGGACCGACTTGGATTCCTTCGCCGGGCTCATCGCGGGGATGCGCTGGGTATACGGCGTGCCGTACTGGCAGCGGGCATCGGCCCGGTCCAAGCCGGTGCAGCTCCCGGCGACCGAAGGCACCCTCTTCATCGCGTATGCGCCAGTGAACCAGGATGCATACGCAAACGCTCCCACCTTCACGCTCGACGATGGAACCGGCATCCGTCTGGCGGGCCATCCTGCGATCGCCTGGCGCGGCTGGCCGCCGATCTATAAACGATTCGTCATGATCGACCAATTGGCGATCCCGCAGGGAAGATCGCTGCGGGCCATCGACCCCGGCGGCACGCTCTTGGTGGCGGCCACCGCCGTCCGCGGTACTCCGAATTCTCTGACGACGATCACGGAAACCATGTCGGCAGCAGCGCGCCAGGAACGAGAGACATTCCAGGCCGGCCAGCGAATTCGCCAGCGACTATCGGCCATGCCCGCGGGCAGGATTGCTCTGCTACCGGGAATCATCAGCGGCCCGGCGGCTTCGTTTGCCGGGTCCGCCGGCCTGTCTGGCAAGTGGACGCGAATCTCCCCACAGCAACTGATCGATTCCAGGGCCTTCAATGCCCAGCGCTATCCGGTGGCCTTTCACCTGGGCGGCGAGGACTACATCAAGACCGTCCGAATCCAAGGCGACGGCAAGAACGCCATCATCCGCTACCTGGCGGAAGGCGGCATGCTGATCATCCTGCCGTCGGATGTGTTCCCCTTCTACTACGGCGGCGGGGTCGGCGGCGGCAAGGGCTCGCCCGATCCGCTGCTGCCGGCGCTGGGCTTGCCGCTGGGCATCACTTTCGAGACGGCCCCGGCGGATTTGCGCATGCGGCGGCGCTCCGCGGAGATCCTCGGCACGATCCCAGACTCGTTTGCATTTCCAGCTGGAGATCCTCGCCTTCGCTCCGTGGACCGCCTCAGTCTCGAGAAGTCTCACCGATACCTGCCGCTGATTTCAGTGGTCGGTCCCGACGGCCACGACTACGGTGACGCCGTCTGCTACATTGAGTTTGCCGCTGGCCCAGCCAAAGGTGGTCGGGTGCTGTACGTCTGGTCCTCCCTGATTGCCTCGCCCGAGGGCAGATCGATTCTGGGCGATGCCGTGGCTTGGGCACTGGAAAAGGCATTCGGCTGATTACGGTTATCTACTACGCGCGGCCGATCGCCTATCGAACCATGAAGTTCATCCTCGCCACGCCGGGGCGCGCGCAGGACATCGCCGCAGACGCGTGGAATCTCGATATGCGGCTCGACCCCAAGCTGCTGGAGCATCGGGCGTTGCCATGCCGCCGCTGCGCTGCTCGTTGGCCAAGGCCTGGGCGAACCGCCACGAGGTCGGCCGCCGGGGGTGGGAGCGACAATGTTCACCGGCTCAAATTGCGGTCGCTGCGATGTGTCATGGCATCAGCCATGCCCTTGCCGCAGTCGTTCCCCACCGCCGGAAGTCTCCCCGGCTCTGCCCGTACTTCTCGGCAAACCGTGTATTTGTAGCCGCGATCGACGATCGCGGCTGCAGGTGGCATTTGCCGGAAAAGACGGGCACACCCGTCTCCCCACGCTCTCCCCGGTTGCCAATTCCGCGGTTAACCCCCGAACCACCCACAACTTGCATTTCCACTGTTGCGCTTAGGTGTTGCGCGCGCCAAAGAATTTCCATTTTTACAAATCGCACCCCCACAGCACCAACTCCACTTTTGCGCTGCGCGCTGTTGCGCGCAAAACGCCCCGGGCGCGCAGCGCCACGGATAATATGGAGGAACATTATGATGCCGCCGACCTTTGTTCATTCGCGCTTCGGGATTCTCTTGTCATTCGAGTTTCGGATTTCGCCATTCACTCGAGTTCGCGGCTCCCTTCCGAACCCGCCCGGAACCCAACGGGACTGATCGGGACGGCTTTGGGACCTGAAAAGGACGGCTTTCTTTCCCCACTTGCCGACGCCAATAACCGCATAACCCCTTTCCAGGAAGATTCTTATGCCCGACGTCCCCCACGCCGTCCGCGCCAAAACAATTTTTCACGCCATCCGCAGCCCTGCCCGCCCCTCCCTTTGGCCCTTCGCGGTTGCCTCCGCCGCTCCAACCTGCATCCGCGTCTTCGTGGCGTGGGCTTCTTGCGGCTACTTCGACAAGTGTCTTGGATCGCCGCCAACACGGAAATGCAACCCAAGCGCGGTGTACCCGCCGACGTGCCGGCGTGACCGGGCATGGCGTGACCGGGCATGTTGTGATCGTGTGCCCGCTCGATTAATCTGCACTCGCATGACCGGCTATGCGATGAGAGCAAACTGATTTCAACCCGGTGACCTATGCAATACTGCAAGTCCCGCCAGTCCCATGTTGCACACCTGTTACTTTCGACACTGCTGGCCTGCCGCGCGGTAGCCATCTTCGCGCAGACCCCCGCGCCCGCTCCGGCCGTCAGTTCGGCTGCGCAGGAGCAACAATACCTGCGCGAACATTACACCAAGTACGAATACCGGGTTCCCATGCGCGACGGCGTCCGCTTGTTTACCGCCGTCTATGCGCCCAAGGACGAGTCGCAGCGCCGGCCCATCCTGTTCACGCGCACGCCCTACGGCATCAGGCCCTACGGCGTGGACCGATATCCCGACGTCAACGGCTGGCTGCAACAGTACGCCCACGAATCCTTCATCCTCGTGTTGCAGGATGTGCGCGGGATCGGCGCCTCCGAAGGCGAATTCGTGCATATGCGCCCGCAGCGGCCCGACAAATCCGGCTCGCGCGACATCGACGAAAGCACCGATGCCTGGGACACCATCGACTGGCTCGTCAAGAACATCCCCAACCACAACGGCAACGTCGGCATGATCGGCATCTCCTATGCGGGCTTCTACGCCGCGGCCGGCATGATCGACTCGCATCCCGCGCTCAAGTGCGTCTCGCCGCAGGCGCCCATCGCCGACTGGTTCGTCGGCGATGATTTCCACCACAACGGCACGCTCTACCTGGCGCACGCCTTCGGGTTTCTCTCGCGTTTCGGCCAGAGACTCCACGACCCCACTCGCGACCAACCCAAACCCTTCGACTACAAAACCCCCGACGGCTACGAGTTCTATCTCAACCTCGGCCCGCTGGCCAACGCCGACCGACTGTACTTCAAGGGGAAGATCGCCTTCTGGCCCGAGATGATGGAGCACGGAACCTACGACGCGTTCTGGCAGGCGCGCAATCTCCGGCCGCATCTGAAGAACATCAAAGCCGCGGTCCTGACCGTCGGCGGCTGGTACGACGCCGAAGACCTCTTCGGAACGCTGAGTGTGTACCGCGAGGTCGGGCGGCTCAACCCGGCCGCCAGCAATATGCTGGTCATGGGTCCGTGGCCGCACGGCGGCTGGGCACGCAGCGACGGCGAACGCCTGGGACATGTGTCGTTCTTCGCCAAAACCGCGGAGTTCTACCGCGAGGAGATGGAACGGCCTTTCCTCAAGCATTTTCTCAACGGCGATCAGGGGGATCAGGGCGATCAGAGTGATCACGGTGAGCCCAAGTTTGACCTGCCCAAAGCGTATGTCTTCGAGACCGGCACCAATCGCTGGCGGCGCTACGATGCCTGGCCGCCGAAGAAGGCCCTTGAGAAGGCGATCTACTTCCGCTCCGGCGGCCGGCTCTCGTTCGATCCCCCGGGCAACGACGCCAGCGCGTTCGACGAGTACCTCAGCGACCCGGCCAAGCCAGTGCCTTGCATTCCGTACATCGCCGGCGGCATGACGCCCGAGCACATGGTCGATGACCAGCGGTTTGCCGCGACGCGCCCCGACGTGCTGGTCTATCAGACCGATGTGCTCGAGGAAGATATCACCCTGGCCGGGCCAATTACCGCGCAATTGCAGGTTTCCACCACCGGCACCGATGCAGACTGGGTGGTGAAACTGATCGATGTCTACACCGGCGATCATCCAAGCCCCGCCGTCAATCCCGATAACCTGCCCATGGGCGGCTATCAACAACTGGTGCGCGGCGAAGCGTTCCGAGGCAAGTTCCGCAACAGCTTCGAGCGGCCCGAGCCTTTTGAACCCGGCCGCGTCACCAAAGTGCAATACCTGATGCCGGATGTGAATCACACCTTCCGCCGCGGCCATCGCCTGATGGTGCAGGTGCAAAGCACCTGGTTCCCGCTGGTGGACCGCAACCCGCAGAAATTCTGCGACATCTACCGCGCCAGCGCCGCCGACTTTCAGAAGGCGACGCAACGTGTCTACCATTCGCCCGAAGCCAACTCGTGCCTGCGCGTGCAGGTGCTGAGTGCGACGGAGAACATACGCTGAAGCGTCGGGCGTCACCATCTTTCCGTAAACTCCATAATGACTGCACACAGTCATCATAAGTGGTCACTGGTCTTTGGCCCGACCACATGCGACTGGATATGTCGGAGTAGTCATTCTGAGCGTCCTCGCGAAGAATCTGGCTCTGGACTCCGGGGCCGGATCTTCCGCGAATATGCTCAACATGACGATTCCATGACCTCGCTTGCAGAGCCGCGTATTCGCGAAGGATCTGGCCTCGAAGTGCTCACTTGCGTACCAACGTATGCGATCCATGACAGTCAGTACACACCTTGTCGAGCGGCTTCCGCTCGTTGGCGCGCGCCTCGGCCGGGCGCGGGCAATCATGACATCGCTCGCACCGGCTGTCGACGTCATTCCGCGCGAAGACCACGTCCGGCTTGACCTCGTTGTTCTCGTCGGCCAGGTGTCCCTTGCTCGGCCCGTGGCAACTCGTGCAGGCGATCTTCCGTTGGAAGTGAAGGCTCTTGACGTATTTACGCTCCACGTCCACGTGGCACTGCACGCAACCGGCCAGAGGATTGGCCTGTGCCGATGGGGCAGTGGCCGGCCGCGCGGGTCTGGTGCCGGCGGCCGGCGCGGCGGCGGGGCGGCTGGTCGCCTGGTCCGGAGCCTCGCCCCGGCCGCTCAAACACCACACCATCGTCGCCAGCAGCACACAGGCCGCGGACCAGCTTGCGGAATGGTTCTCGTTACGCACAGTGCCAGCCCTCTTCGAGCCAGGGGTAACCGGGGCACGGCGTGGCGGCGGCCATCTCCAGACGCTGCCGCCGCTCGGGCGTCAACTCGGTCCACGAGGCGCTCAGGTTCTCCTTCACCTGTGCCAGCGTATGCACGCCGCAGGTGCAGATGTCCACCTGCGGGTTGCCCAGGACAAACGCGATCATGTCGCGCGGCAGACCGGCATCCGCCTTCTGCAAGTCGCGCCCCTTCAGCAGCGACCCGCGCGCCATCGGCTTGATGGTGATGACGCCCATGTTCTTCTTCTTGGCCGCCGGGATCACCGCCTCGGCCGCTCGGTGCCGGATGTTGTATGGCAGTGAACAGATCTCGAAATAGCCGCCGAACTTGTCGATGGCCTGAAGGAACTGCTCGGGCGTGAAGTGGCAGCCGAAGCCCGTGTAGCGGATCTTCTTCTGCTGTTTGAGCTTATCCAGCGCCTCGATCGACCAGGACATGTCCCAATAGCCCGAGTCGGGCGTGTCGCTTTCCGTGTTGCACAGGAGACACAGGTCCATGCAGTCGGTCTGCCACAGCTTGAGGCGCTGCTCGGCCCAATCGTAGATCTCCTGGCGGTCCTCCTTGATGCCCTTCATCTTGTGGGTGACGCGCATGGAAAGAACAAAGCGGTCGCGAGCCTTGAGGCGCTTCAAGGCCTCGCCTGGCGTGGCGCTTTCCTCCAGCGGCGTACAGGAATCGAGGAAGTTGACGCCCATTCCCAGGGCGGCGCCGATCATCCCCTGAGCCTCCTCGACGTTGACCTTGCGCAACGAGCCATCGGCCGCAGGCACCTGCGCATACGACCAACTGTGGCCGCCCAGCCCGATCTCGGAGACCTTCAGGCCGGTCCTGCCCAGCACCCGCTGGCGAACGCGCCCGCCGGCTGGCGGCATCCCCCCCGGCACCTCTGCCGCGCTGGCATCCAGCATTGATCCGGCGGTGCTTCCCGCAACGGCCGTCTGCACGATCCGTCCCAGAAATGTCCGTCGGCTCTGATCGCCGCAGGTCGTCACTGATGCATGGTCATTCATGGTTCTCCTCGATTCTGCCGACGCAGCGCCGGCACTGAACCGATCTGGCCTGGAATCAGTCTACCCATCCCCATGGGCCACACAAACAATACTCCGCCTCGATCTTTGGCTATCGGCTTGGGCCGGGGCCATAGGCTTCCAATTCGGCGACCATAAGCTGGCTGTCAGTATAGTTTCTGGCTTGTGGCCCCGTGAGGATGTGCATCCAGCGGCGGTCGGCGCGCCAGCCGTCGTTGATCCGGGTCACCACCAGACGAATCTTGCTGGTTGTGACCGGTGCGAACTGGCGGTGAAGGATCCAGGTGTACTCGGCCTGACCGCCGGCGACGGTCTTCCATTGGCCGGCGACGTCGACCTGGAATTGGAAGTCGCGTGGGGAGGG
>JBEKVL010000199.1:0-9191 GCA_049514055.1 Tepidisphaeraceae bacterium
TGCGGCTGGATCATCGGGTGCGGCACGGTCGGGGAATTCGCGCGCGGATGGGCGTCGTCGTAGACCTCTTTCATCTTGCTGGTGGTCAGGTGCGTATACACCTGCGTGGTGCTGATCGACTGGTGGCCCAGGAGTTCCTGGACGCTGCGCAGGTCGGCGCCGTTGTTGAGCAGGTGCGTTGCGAAGCTGTGACGCAGCGTGTGCGGGCTGATGCCTGGATCGAGGCCGGCCATCAACAGGTACTTGTCAAGTTTGCGGCGAACCGAACGAGTCGACAGCGAGCCGCCATGCTTGTTCAGGAAGACCCGGCCGGTCAACGGGCCCTGCTGGCCGTATTCGGCCGTCCGCAATTCAAAGTATCGTTGTATGGCCTTGATGGCCTGCGAGCCGATGGGCGTGAGGCGGTCCTTGCGGCCCTTGCCGCGAACCCGGAGAACGCCCTCCTGCAGGTCGATATCGGACATGTCGAGGTCGACCAGTTCGCTGACGCGGATGCCCGATGAATAGAGCACTTCGAGCATCGCCTTGTCGCGGCCGGCCAGGATGTCGGCATCGCCGGGCGTATCCAGGAGTTTCTGAATCTGTTCGAGGTCCAAGCACCTGGGAAGACGCTTCTCCTGCTTGGGCGTGCGAATGGTCGAGAGCGGGTTGACGCTCACCTGGCCGCGGCGCATGAGGAACTTGTAGAACGAGCGGAGCGTGGCCAGTTTGCGGGCCGTGGTGCTCTTGGTGTAATTCTGGCCGTAGAGATAGGCCAGGAACTCGCGGATGGCCAGCGGCTCGACGGTCACCTGTTTCTGGTCGAGTTGCTCTGGCGTTAGCGGCGCTGGGTCCGGCACGTTGGGGTGCCCGATCAGTTGGGACAGGAATTGCCCGAACTGGAACAGGTCGGCACCATAGCTCTTGATGGTGTAGTCCGAGAAGTGCCGTTCGAATTTGAGGTAGTCGAGGAACTGCCGCACGAACGGGGAATAGTTCTTCGTGTTGGGGTTGGAGTCCTCGGTCTGCTGGACGGGGGCGGCCGCGATGTTGGATTCGAGTGGAGCGTTCATACCATCCTGACCGTGTGGCGAAGGTGTCGAAACGTTTGCGGAAGCGTCGGCCGGATCGAGGTCGAAAAGCTCCGCGGAATGCCACTGGGACGACAACCCGGTGGCCCGAAACGCGGCGTGGTCGATTCGTCCATGAAACGCTCACGATCGCCTAACATCTGACTCATGCGTATACCGGTCCCCGGTTCAGTGCGAGCTCCGTCGCGCACGCATAAACTGTTCTCATGCAACCTTTTTCGGCAAATAGGACCTTAATTCTTTCAACAAATGTCGACCAAGTTGATGTGAGAGGATCGCCGCGTCGAACCAGTCGAACTGGTGGTTGCTCTTATGGACCATGTCGATCAGGGCATCCAGCACCTTGACTTCCTGTCCGACCTCATAGCGGAAGCAGAAGTACTGATCGCCTTTCGCCAAGCTCAATGTCCGCATTTCTGCCATGGACGGCTCCCGGGACCAAAACCAAGCTTCCGGTCGCGGATCGCAGGGTCCGGCCGGCCGGCCGGGCCTCGCGAATCCGCATGTATCATCGGTCCAGCAACGCGGGCTTATTCAGCAACTCGGAGATGAGCGAGTGGTAGACAAAGCCTGCGTATTTGTCCATCTCCACGAAGTAGACGCGCTCGCGCAACGGTCCGGCAGGGTCGTTGCGACCGGCGGCATAACGCAGCAGATCGATCCGCGTCGAGCCGTTCGCGGCATCGAACATGCCCACCGCCTGCACGAATCCCGCGGGGGGCGGCGTCACACTCTGCGTCGTCGGGGCGGCCTGCCGCACCAGGTCCCGCGGATCGACGTTGGGCGGCAGTCGCTGTTCGCCGCGGCGGAACAACTGCAGCGCCGCGCCCATCTTCGGCGGATCGAACGGGTCGTAGGCCGTTACCGTCGCGACCACGATCGCATCGCAATCCAGCAGCTCGCACATCACCTGAGCCTGCCGTTCACTTTTCACCTGATCGACCCGCAAGGCCGTGTACACGTCCACCACCCGGTTGACGGGAATCACGTTCAGGCCGGCCACCTGCTGCAACTGCATGTACAGCAAGTCCGCCTGAATCAGCGGATCGACCGCTTTCTGGCCGCTCAGGTTGACCGCCGGCGCCACGGCCCAGGTCTGCCTTCTGTAGCCCGGCAGATTCAACGGCTGTTCCACGCCGTAGTCCGGGGTGTCGTGTCCGGCGCAGCCGCCAAGCCCGGCAAGCACCACAAACAACCCGAGGCTGATGCTCCGCATCGTGTTCATTTGCTTCTTCCTTGAAGCCGCTCTTGTGATCGGACGACCATTATCGCCCGGCCACAATATCCTTATCGGCCGATTCGAGCGGCATCTGTGGTCCCAACTGACGCCAGTCGCATTTTTCCCGAGCCCATGCAGGAGCGAAGGCCGTCCGTGAAGTCCCGGCGATGCATGGCACTGGCGACCGCCGCGAGCCGCTTACCAATTATCGGACGGATGTCGTGAAGCGCTTGAGGAATAGGCGGGCCGGCGTTCCTTATCGAGGGGCCGGCATGGTCTTGGGGAAGATGTCGGGAAGATCGTAAAGCTGCCACTCCCGGCCTTCGGCGCGGGCGGCGATAACCGGAGTGATTCCCGCCGCGCCCTGGACCTTTTCGAAGTGCAGCGCGCCCATGGTGTAGCCAAAGTAGACCGCCCCTCCCTTGCCTTCGCTGAAACTGAAGCGGTCGTTGCTGCGGATCGATACAAAGCGCCCGAGGCGCTCGGCGTCCGTGGTCCGGGTGGTCCAGGCCGACTTGAACTTCTCGAGGGGCATCTTCTCCTGGAAACCCGGCACGAACAGCCCTCGCGCTTTCGCGTAATCCCCGGCGGCCATGGCCCGGCCGAACTGATCGAGCAAGGCGTTGATCTGCCGGCCATTGGCCGCTTCGTCGGCCTGACGAACCAGTTCGACGACGACGACGCTGCCGGCCACGGCCAGCGCCCCAAGGATCCCGAACCAGGCCACGACCCGGCCGCCCTGGGTTCCATTGCTGTGCCTGATCTGCCGCAGGGCCGCGATTCCGCACAATGCGGCGAGCAGCGCGAGCAAAAGAAACGGCCAACCCAGCAGCGACAGCAGGGACAGCACCGCCAGGGACGCCGAAGCCACCGCCGTCTTGTTCACCTCGACGTAATCACCGGCGCCCATTCCCGCCGTGGTCGACATCTTGTAGAGGGAGGCGATCGGGTCGTTGGAAGTTGGAGGTGTTTCAAGTCCAGCCATGGGCACTACCGATTATACACAACGCGTTGCCGTATCCGAAGAACTCCTGTCAAGAGAGAGTAAACGTACCATGAATAAAGGTCAAATCATCGCCGAGATACAGAGACTCAACACATCGGCCCAGGAAGTTTTCCTGTCGCAGTTTCAGGATCGCGAGCTGGCGCTCTACCTCGAGTCGCTCCAGGCGGATCGTGCGAAAGGATCGCACACGGTTTCCTTCCCCGATCAGGACGAACAACCGGCGCGACTGGCGTCGTAGTTCGTCGCGGCGGAAATTGTGGCGCAGGCTTCCAGCTTGCCGCAGGCTGGAAGCCTGCACAATCGCAATGCCACTTGGACCGCGATGGAGTAGGGATCCCGCCGGACTCCCGTTGTGCGACACGCTTGACGCTTGGGCAGCGTCCGAAAACGCTGGAACTGCCTCCGGCTTCTGCAGTAGTATAATAGACGCAATGAGTATTACCGTTCTGGATAAGACGTTGGTGAACCGACTCCTTGACCTATCGCCCGAAGCGCGTCTGGAACTGGCGGACCTGTTGTGGGACAGCGTGTCGCCGGAATCCGAAGGCCACGCACTGGCGGACGAAGAACGGGAAATTCTCGACACTCGCCTCGAAGACATGGAAACAAACGGTCCCGATGGTCTCACTTGGGAACAGGTCAAAGCCAGCATTCTCAGCGGCTCCAAATGAGAACACTCTCCTTCCACCAGGTTGCCCGGCGCGACATTGCCGAAGCAGTTTGGATGGACTGACCAGCGGCCAGCGGGTATGGTTCCGCGTGACGGCGGTCGTCGCGGCCGGGCAAGGAGCTTGGAGCGACCCGGCAACGGATATTGTGCCGTGAGGAATGGATCGGCGGATAGTAGGAGCAGTTGTGCCCGTTGCAGTGAATGCACCTCGCTTTGATGTCACGGAGTGCCGTGATCAGCCGGAACGACGATTCCTTGAACGGCTTAGCGCCCGCGCCACGCGGGGCGGTTGGTTCGCTGATTCATGGTCGCATCTTTCTGACCATGTGATCATCAGCATTGTCATCAGGAGACAGGGCGTCGTCACACGCCCCTTGCGCGCTGATTTCTTCGGATCTCGCCTGGTGCTTGGCGATGACGAAACCCATCAGTTTGTGACAGAACTGAACGCTGGGTTGCCCGGCGTTACAGTTGTTCCGACTGGCGCGCCTGAAGAACTCGCGGAAATAGCCGCGGATTGGCTTGAGTCGCAAATATCTACGCAGGTTTAGCGCTCTTCGCAACTCGCCGGCTCACATGCTCGAACACGAAAGGCCCCCTTGCCGCCCTCCCCCCGCGTCCGGCGAGCCCGCGAAGCTACCCACCCCCCCAGATTCGCTGCCAACCCGTTCGCGTCGGCTGCGCCAGAGGAAATCGCTGCTCCGCAGTCGGCGGTCTGGGATGGGCCGCGCCCACCGGGCAGGATTCCGTGTGTCAGCGGTGGCGCGGCCGTGAAATCAGGCCACTTCCATCATGGGGTGCGTCTTTGGGGCGGGCAGCGGTTTGCCGGTGGCTTGGAAGTGGGCGATGACTTCTTCCACCACCTGACAGAGTTCGCGGTAGAGTTTAACCGGATCGTCGCCGTGGATGCCGGTAATAAGGTCGGGGCACTTTCCAATGTAGACCTTGTCTTCCTCGCTCCATTCCACCCACTTATGGTATCTATCGCCTGGTTTCATTTTCGCACCTGGTCAATGGCCCGGGCCACTTGCCTCTCCTGGTAGTGCTTGGCGTCATTTCCATCTTGCCCGCTTATTGTAACAGCGCCCGGGAACTGCGGATGGGTGAACTTCCGATGCGAACCCCCTTCCGCCGCCGGGAACGAGTTGGAAACCGGCGCTGTGAAGGTCACGAACGAGTTGACGGACCTTCCGAGGCATCGTGGGATGTTACGTCCGCTCCAGTGGTGCTGCACGTGACACCCGCAAGCCCGTGTCGCCGCAAGCCTGATACCCGCGAGCCTGTCGCCGCAAGCCCCGCGCCGGCGGGTATGCCCATCTTTCGGGGAAAGTCGCTTTGGCCACAAACCTTCATCCTGAGCGTACTCGCAAAGAATCTGGCGATGAAGTCCAAGGCCAGATGCTTCGCGAGTACGCTCAGCATGACAACTGTTGTCGAGCAAACAGTCGACGACTTGCCCGGATTTCTGGGCACGCCGGCCCCCTTGTCATCCCCCCGCTTCTATAGACAATGCTCTCCGTTTCCGGCCGGACAGCCCGGCTGAATTTGTGACAGCAATAAGTCAACCGTGTCCATAGGAGCACCGCTCATGCCGTTTGAAGTCAATCTCGCCAACATCAAGCCCCTGAAACTCAATCCCGCCGCCGCGCTCAGCGTGGAGCAACGGGAAACCCTCAAGAACAACATCGCCATCTGCCGCGAGGCGATCGTGTTCTTCACGGCCATCGCCGACGCCCGCGGCCTCGGCGGCCACACCGGCGGCGCCTACGACACCGTGCCCGAAGTCCTCATCGCGCGCGCGTTCTGCGCCAACGACCCGGCCATGGGCATCCCCACCATGTTCGACGAGGCCGGGCACCGCGTCGCCACGCAGTACCTGCTCTCGGTTCTCGATGGGGCCATGCCGGCGGAAAAACTCTACCACTACCGCGAGTACAACCAGCAGATGCCCGGCCACCCCGAGCGCGGCATGACGCCCGGCGTGCAATTCTCCTCCGGCCGCCTGGGGCACATGTGGGCCTACCTCAACGGCTACGCCTTGGCCAACCCCGGCAAATGCGTCTTCATGCTCGGCTCCGACGGAGCCCAGATGGAAGGCGACGACGCCGAGGCCGCCCGGCTGGCCGTGGCGCAGAAGCTCAATGTGAAGATCCTCGTGGACGACAACAACGTCACGATCGGCGGGCACCCCAGCAACTACATGCCGGGGTACGATGTTGCCAAGACCCTCGCGGGTCACGGGATGACCGTGCTCACCGCTGATGGCGAGAATATCGACGCGCTCTATGCCGCCATGGCGAAGGCTGTCACCACCCCCGGCCCGGTCGCGGTTGTCATCAAGCGGAAGATGGCGCCGGGCCTTGGTGAATACGAAGGTTCGCACAGCGCCCACGAGGTCATCAAGGCCGCCAAGGCCGCGGCCTGGCTCGAAGGCCGGGGCAACAAGGCGGCCGCCGATTTCCTCAAGACCGTCAAGGGCGACAAGTGTCCGATCACCTACAAGGGTTCCAGCGGCGTCGGCAAGAATCGCGACGATTTCGGCAAGATCGTCAATTCCATCCTCGACACGATGACGCCCGAGCAGCGCGTAGCCAGCGTCCGCGTCTTCGATAACGATCTCGAAGGCTCGTGCGGCCTGCATCACATCCACAAGGCCCATCCCGAGGTCTTCATCAATGCGGGCATCATGGAACGTGGCAATTTCTCGGCCGCGTGCGGCTTTGGCCACGATCAGGGCAAGCAGGGCATCTTCGGCACCTTCGCCGCCTTCCTGGAAATGTGCATCTCCGAGATCACCATGGCCCGGCTCAACAAAGCGAACGTCATCGCCCATTTCAGCCACTCCGGCTGCGACGACATGGCCGACAACACCTGCCACTACGGCATCAATAACATGTTCGCCGACGGCGGCCTGCCGGACGACAACCACGACACCACCCGCCTCTACTTCCCCGCGGACCAGCACCAGTTCGCCAAGTGCGTCAGGAAGATATTCACCGACTTCGGCCTGCGTTTCGTCTTCTCCACCCGGTCGGCTGTGCCTGATATCCTCAAGGAAGACGGGACGCCGTTCTTCGGCGATGGTTATCAGTTCGTGGCCGGCAAGGATGACGTCATCCGCACGGCCCCGGCCGGTAGCGGCTACATCGTGGCCTGCGGCGACATCGTCTATCGCGCGCTGGACGCAGTCATCCGCCTTGGCGAAGCGGGCATCAAGGTGGGCCTGATCAACAAGAGCACGCTGAATGTGATGGACCCCGCGACGATGAAACTACTGGCCGGCGCGCCTTTCGTGCTGGTGGCCGAGAGTTTCAACGTCAAGACGGGCTTGGGCAGCCGCTTCGGGACCGAATTGCTCAAGGCCGGGTTCAAGGGGAAGTACAACAACATCGGGACGTGCAAGGAAGGTCCCGGCGGGTTGTGGCAGCAGATCCCGTTCCAGGGACTGTGCCCCGAAGGGATCACCTGGGCGGTCAAGGCGCTGATGTGATCGGCGGCTTGGGTCACGACCGCCAGTTCGTGCGGACCCATGGATCTCGGCGGCCGCCCGCCGCAGCGCGCATCCTCCGCAACGCCCGGACTTTCGGGCGTTGCTCTGTTTCCGGCGACAGCGATCTTTCCGGGATCGGAAACATTTTGCCGGCGAGTGTATCAAAGGGGTTGGAGACGCCCGCGGTTTTGGGTTTCTCAAAGACGGAAATCAATCACTCCGAAGGAGTTCTTCTATGCGGAAGATGCAATTCTCGTGGCCTTTGCTGGCCGTTGCGGTCGTGATGTGCCTGCCGCCGAGCGCTCAGGCCAGGATCAAGCTGATCACCCTGCCGCCGCGCGAGCGCGTCGAGATTCAACTCGACAATCCGGCCGCCACGCTGGTCGAGGAGGAGCGCATCGTGCCCCTGGTCAAGGGCGAGAACCAGGTGGACTTCTCCTGGGCCAATACCCAGATCAACCCGGACACGATCGTCTTCCGCGTGATTGCGCCCGTGGGCGAGAAGAAACTGGATGTGAAGGTGCTTTCGGTCAGCTATCCGCCGAACGAGGCCGCCCTGGTGTGGTCCGTTGGTTCGAGCGATTCGGGTTCGGCCCGGGTCCGCATCAGCTATATCCTGGGCAACCTCAACAAGACATTCAACTATCGCGCCGTGGCCGCCAGGGACGAGAGCACGCTGGTGCTGGCCCAGTACATGCGCCTGCAGAACTTCGCCAACGAGGAGTTCGGCAAGACCGAACTCTGGGCCGGCATGGGCAAGGAATTCCTCAAGCCCGTGGGGCTCAACGAGACCAAGGAAATGCTCGTGACTCGCTCCAAGGACGTGCCGATCCGCAAGACCTATACGGCCAGCATCCACGAATTCGGCTACCTCGACCAGCCGCAGAACAAGCTGCGCATTCCCATGCACTATGTGCTGAAGAACGACAAGGCCAACCACCTCGGCACCTCGCCCCTGCCCGACGGCAAGGTCCGCATCTTCATCGACGGCGGCGACAAGGACAAGGGGACGACTTTCCTCGGCGAGGACTGGGGCAAGTTCACGCCCATCGACGACGAGATGAAGCTTTACCTGGGCGTGGCCCAGGACATCGTCGTCAAGCGCACCATCGACAAGAATGAGAACCAGCGTGTGGCCGGCAATCTCTCCAACCAGAACGTGGTTGTGAAGTACGAGATCGAGAACTTCAAGGACCAGGCCGTCACGCTCGATATCGCCGAGAGCCTGCGTCACATCCGCAACGAAGTCCGCGGTGACACCGGGCGGGATGTCGAGTGGGAGATGGGCAAGGAGACGACATTCGCCGGCGGGCCCGACAAGGAGAAGAGCACCTTCGACCAGCTCCTGTTCCATGTGAAACTCCCGGCTCGCGGCGCCGACGGCAAGGCCGAAAAGTTCACGCACAAGCTTAACGTCCTCATCAAGAACGAGTGGTAAGCGTCGTGGCGCAGGGTCCGCTTCAGCGGACCCTACACGGACCCGGGGTGAATAAAGTTGCCATCGGAGATTCCTATGAGAAACCAAATCACAGTGCTGCTCGCGTTCCTGATGACATCGATGTGCGTGCCGGCCATTGCCCGCAACGTCGATCTCTCCACGGTCCCCAAACGGAACACGGTGCAGCTCACGATCTACAACAGCGAAGACCTCACGCTGGTCCGCGAGACACGCACCGTCACTTTCAAGAAGGGCGCCAACCCCCTTCAATTCTCCTGGGCCAACACGCTGATCGATC
>JBEKVL010000200.1:0-9170 GCA_049514055.1 Tepidisphaeraceae bacterium
TTCTCCAGCGAACGGCGGGCGATCTCGCGGCGGACGGGGTCGAAGCACGAGACAATGACCAGCCCGGGCGTGTCGTCGATGATCACATCCACGCCGGTGGATTTCTCGAAGGCGCGGATGTTGCGTCCCTCGCGGCCGATCACGCGGCCCTTCATGTCATCCGAGGGAATCTCGACCGTGGAAACGGTGTGATCGCAGGTCTGCTCGGAGGCGTAGCGCTGGATGGCCTGCAGGGTGATCATGCGGGCCTTTTCCTTGGCCTCTTCCTGAGCCTGCTCGGTGATCTTCTGCACCAAAGCCCCGGCGTCATGGCGGCACTCGGATTCAACGCGCTGAAGCAGGATTTCCCTGGCCTGTTCCGGCGTCATGCCGCTGATCTGCAGCAGCTTCTGACGCTGTTCTTCAACGGCCTCGTCCAGTTGCTTCTCCTTCGCCGCCAACGCCTTGTCGCGGGCGGCCAGGCGGCCTTCCATGCTCTCGAGATTATGTTCCTTGACCGTGAGCGTGTCGAGCTTGTGGTCCAGCGTGTCCTCGCGCTTGGCCAGGCGCTGCTCGGCCTCCCTCATGTCGCGGCGATCCGCTTCGACTTCCTTCTCGAAAGCCTCCTTGTTCTTGATGATCTCCTGCCTGGCCGTCAGTTCAAATTCCCTGGCCTTGGCCTCTCCCGCGGCAATGGCATCCGCTTTAAGCTTGTCTCCTTCTTTGGTGGCGACTTGCAGGGCGCTCCTGCCGAGCGATTGGAGAATGAAAAAGAGAACTCCGGATCCGACAATCGCGCCGACGATACACCAGACGGCGTAAAACAACATAGCCAACCCCTTATCTTCTGCGGAGTAACTATGAGGTCTTCGGCGCGTTGGCGGGACGGGAACAGGGAATCATCGCCGGCGTTGAGCATCGTCAACGCGGGCACGCCGCTGCCGCTGCCCAGCCGCGACAGGCGGTGAGCGCGAAGGCGTACTCAAGAGGAAACCGGCAGGCAGCCGGCACGCCGATCTTTCCAGAGGCATCCGGATAAACGGATGCCGCCAGAGCCCGGCCACATAAACGGGCACCACGACCCGTTGCTGCAACCAGAACTGCCCCAGCACAAGCACTGCCAAGGCAAGGATCAGCAGGATGAAAGCTCCGATGATTACCACTTAATTACTCGTTCCTATCGCCTGTCGCCGACATAGCCGACAGGCTTCCACTGCGTCGCAAGACCTGATTGTCGGCCGCCGGCCATCCGCTTTGGCCGGCCGCCTGGTCCTGGTCGAACCCAAATTGCCCGAATCAGGACCGGATTAAAATTCTCGACGGATTATAGACTGTGAGGTACTGATTTGCAAGATCTTCATCTATAAACTGCATCTGTAACTGTCGGGGGGATTGTCAGTTAGAGGATTTCTGCCCGAGTTCAATCCGCTGCTCACGCCCTTCCAGGTCGTAGAGGCACAACACCGTCTTGCCGTCGATCTCACGGACGGCGTAGTTCCCCGGTGTGCGTTCCTCGGTCATCAGCCTGCCTGTCAGCGGGTTCACGGTCCATTTTCCGAAGTCTCTGTCGGCGATCACCTGCGTGACGTTGGCCCGGACTTGGTCGGGGCGCGTTGTCGGTTGGGTCTCGAGTTTCCTCAGTATCTCTCGGTCGGCTTGCCACGTTCGCATGGCGGGACGGCTGAATGCGAGCGGCCGGCCGGCGTTGTCGGGATCCATCACCAGTGGTACGACCGGGTGGCGCAACCAGTCATAGCCCGCCCAGGCAAATGTTGCTACTGCGATAACCACGGCGGCCATCACCTCCTGATTACGCGGACGACGGTGGTGCCTGCAGATGAAGGCCATGGCGATGGCGACCACGCAGCCGCCCAACGCGAGGTCGATCAGCGCAGACTGGCGGCGGCCCTGTTCGGAATAGACGGTCTGACGATATGGCTCGACCATCGGGCTTATGGACAACCAGACGTCTTTGCCCATGTCGGCTGGCTGCAAGCGAGCCGACAGGTGCGTCACGATGCAATTCGGCCACAACCATTGAGCTGCGTCAGGACTGCCAATCGCCAGTTTCGTTTTCCCCGCCTCATAGTGCGCCGTGACCACAACGTCCGTGGCCGAATCCGGGGTGTCCGCCATCGCCTGATACCGGTCGACCGAGTTCAAACTGAATCCCGTCGCCTCGGCCTGCCCGGCGGCCGCCACGTAGAGATCGACCTGGGTTGTCGTGCCCGCCAATGCAGTCAGTCGCATGGGGAAGACGGCCTGCCTTGCGGGGAACTTCACGGCCAACGGATGGGCTGCCGCCGCACCGTCGCCATGGCGGGCGAGTTTGGCCACGAGGAAGACCCACCCTTGCTTGGAGTAGTCAGCGACCAAAGGCATGCCGGCGGCCGGAATTGCCGCGAGACCTTGCTCCTTCAGCCATGCCTGCAGGGCGTCAGCCGACGCAGACTTCAGCGCTGTCACGTCATAATTCCCGACACGCTGAATTGAAATCGCCGATGCCCCAACTTGTCCTTGTGCGGGTCCGCTGGGGCCAAGCGAGGGCAATAGGATGCTGATGAACAGGGCGATGATACCGAGCGTCACAAAGAGCTTTACAAGGAAACTTTCGCGCGTTTTCACCGGCTTACTGAAGATGACAGCCAAGCAAATGCTCCCGACGATGGCAAAGAACATCCACGAATCGTCCAGTTTCTGCCCGAAGTCATGCACCACCTCCGGCCGCATGCACATGGCCACGGACTTCAGCACGTCCCTGTCGGCCACGGAAATCTCCAGCGGCTCAGCCGGCACCGGCAGCACCCATCCCACCTCGGGCGAATCCGTCAAATAGGCCGACTCGACCACCAGCGTCTCGATGCCATCTTTGCAGGCGATCAGCGCACGCTGCTGCGGAATCTCAGGCATCTTCGCGAAGCCGATCTGCGGAAACTTCACCCCATTCCCCAGCGCCGCGACACCCATCCCCAGAACCACCACCGCCGCGATGATCCAGCGCGTCAGTTTCATGCCGCTGAGTGTATCGCGTTGGGGCGAGATGTAAATTGCGGGTGCCGTCGTAAGTGTGCCGTCGTAAGCCGCCTCGGACGTGACGGCTCTGCCGTGAACTTCATCATGGCCACAAACCGTCATCCTGAGCGTACTCGCGAAGGATCTGGCTATGAAGTCCAAGGCCGGATGCTTCGCGAGTACGCTCAGCATGACAATTGTTGCACTGCAAGCATTTTGCAACTTGCCCGGATTTCTGGTCACGCTCACCACCACAGGCACCGGATTCCCCAGCCCTACCGCACTTCGTCCGTAAACGCCTTCGCGTTGAGTTCCGCGCCCGTCGCAAAGCGCACAAACGCCTCCCAGCGCAGGGTATTGGCCGGGACGAAGACCCTCTGTTTCAGGAACTCGCCCACTTCCGTATGGTCGTTGTACAGCGCCCTGGACGGTTCGGTCTTGAGCACCTCGCGGGCAATGGCCGCATGCAGTTGCGATGCGAACAACTGCCCCATCGTGTAGTTGTGGTAGTAACACGGGCTCACGCAGATGTGTATCTTGCTCGCGTAGTCCGGCGCGTTGCGGCCGTCCGGCCGCTTCACCAACTGGTACTTCTCCACCAGATCCCACCAGAGCTTGTTCAGATCCTGATCCGGGTTCTCGTACATCGCCATCTCGAACCGCACCATCACCTGCGACCACGCGGCGAAGATCAGCAGGTGGCTCCGCTGCACCTTGGCCCCGGTTTCGGCCGCGGCCTTCACATCCGGCACCTGCAACCCCATGGCCGACATCCAATCGGCGCGGGCCGCCAGCCGCTCGAACATCATCGCCACTCCCTCGGTCGTGAACGAATGCGCCTGCGTCCGCAGCACATAGGGCACACCGGCGGGAATATTCGGCGCGGCGTAGACGGCGTGGCCACACTCATGCAGCGTCACGGCCATCCATTCGCGGTTCGGCACGATGTTCTCCAGAACGCGCACGTCTCCTTCCCGGTCGATATCGCTGCAGAAGCCGTGAGGACTCTTGCCGGCCCTCTCATACAGATCGCTGCGGTTCAGGATCTTGTCCACCGGCAGGCCGATGCCGGCATAGAAATCGCGCGTCAGCCCGGCGATGTCCGCTTTGGCATAGAACGTATCCAGGTTGATCTCGTAAATGGACGGCGGTTCCTGGAAGAATTTGTCCTGGTAGTGCCATGGCCGCAGGTCAGCCACCGCGATGCCGCAGTTGGCCGCCAGTTTGGCGTCGATCTCCGCCTTCAACTGTTTGAACGGCTCCCGTGTCAGCTCATATAGTTCATCGAACAACTTGAGCACCGCTTGCGGATCCTGTTCGCCGAGCCGCAGTTGCATGTCGTAGAAGTTGCGGAAACCGAGCTTGGCCGCCGCCTGGTTGCGGAGTTTGACGACCTCCTTCAGGTCCGCCAGCACGACCGGCCCGACCGCCTTGCTCGCCTCCCAGACCTTTTGCCGCTGGGCGGAGTCCTTGGACTCCTTGAGCACGCGAGTCACCTCGCTGTCGGTCAACTCCTTGCCATCGACTTTGGCCCGGAACGCGTTGAATTTCTGCTCGATCGCGTTCTCCCTTGCCGCAATCTTCTTGAGCAGTTCCGGATCGACCTGCCTGGCCTTGTACATCAGGTACAGCACCTCGATCTGCCGCCGCAGCAGGAAGCTCGGCCGCTCGCCGGCGTCCTCCAGATCCTTGCGGAGCAGCTCCAGCCGGGCGAATTGGAGATGATCCGAGAGCAGCCCATCCAGCTTGTTCTGAATCTGTTCCTTGGCCTTGAAGTCCTCGTCCTTGCCGGAGGTGTTGGCATTCCACCAGGCGCGCTGGAGTTCGATCTCCATCGGGCGGACGGCGGCCTCATGGTCGCGGATGAAGTCTTTCGCCTGCGCCGCGGGGCTTGTCTCGGTCTGGCATCCCGCGGTAATCAGCATGGCAAACACCAATGAAGTGGAGGTAATAATCCGGCGCATAAGCGATGGTCCGTTCGCGTGTCGGAGTCGGTGATCAGGTCCAATGCAGCCACGGGGATATCTTACCGGAATTTGCGTGCCACCGCGAAGCGTATGCCAACACGCAGCGTGCTTGGGGCCATGGATACACCGGCTGGAACAAGCATACACCCACCAAAGGCCATCCAAGTCGTGGCCGCATTCCACCCAGGGTTACGAAGAAGTTCCAGAATGCCTGATCACCAGACGATTCGCACTTCAGGAAGGCCAGCGAGGACGCTGGCCCTACCGCGCGGTGGTCACCACATAGAAGTTGTCATCCGTGCCGACAAATGCGGTCGGCTTGGTGCCGGACGTGGTCTTGCCGAGCGTGGCCTGCTGGCCGGCGAACTGGCCGTCGGGCTTGTACAAGGCCCATTTCACGGTCGCCGTGCCGGTGGTGGACATGGGACCGACCTGCCAGGCCATGAGCACGTCGCCGCGTTTGTTGGCGACGGCGGTGGGGTAGATCTCGTCGTTCTCGTTGGCCGGCGTGGCGACGTGCAGTTTGAAGGCGGCGACGGCCGGATCGGCGACGGACCAGTAGACTTTGTGGCGCATCATGAAGGCGCAGACGGCCCGGCCGGCGGGGTCGAGCTCGAGCGACGGCCCGCACATGGGGCAGGAATCGAGGTTCCACTCATCCTTGTTGACGCGGATGGCCGTGAAGCTGTTCTCCTTCACGGAGCCCTTGAGGACGTAGAAATCACGGATGCTGTTCTCGGCCGAGCGGAAGGCCAGGAGCACGCTGCCGTCGGCCGCGATGCGGGCGCGCATCATGCACATGGAGCAGGCCAGCTCGGTGAGGTTGGCGATCTTCACATGCTCGTCCTTGCCCCAGGTGGCGCCGCTATCAGTCGAGCGGACGACGTGAAGGAAGGTGGCGGCCTTTGGCAAGCCGGTGGTTGGCGGGTTCATGGTGTGCCAGAAGGCCAGCACGTTGCCCTTGTCATCGGCCGCGATGGTCAGGCCGTCGTTGCCACTCATGGAGGAGATGACCTTGAGGGGCTGGAAGGTCTTGCCGCCATCGGTGCTGCGGGCGTGACGGGCGAAGGTCTTCACGCCCGGCGACCAGATATCCATCCAGACGACGTGGATGACCCCGTCGCCGCCGACGGCCAATTTCGGCCCGCGCTCGCCCATGGTGAAGCAGACCGTGCTCTCGGAATTGACCTTCACCGGCTCGGTGATGGTCTTGCCGTTGTCGGCCGAGCCGACGTAGTAGGCGTTCTTGTTCAACGCGTAGACCATGTGGACCGCGCCCTTGGCATTGACGATGACGTCGGGAACGAAGCAGCCGGCGGGGGCCTTGATGACGGTGACGGCTGGCTGGGCAAATGCGGCCGTGGCCAGGATGGCGAGAATAACGATGTGGTTGACGATTTGGATGCGGGTCATGGACAAATACTCCTTGGGTTCGGAAGGTTCGGAGTTCACGCTTTAGCGTGTCTGCCGTTCGGAGTTCATGCATCAGCATGCATAACAGCGGACACGCTAAAGCGTGAACTCCGAACTTGATACTCCGAACATCAATCCCATCCTTCTCCATAATCCTTGATGGGATACTGTTGCCATATCTCGATCGCTCGTTCTCGCCCGACTTCATCGAGAAAGCCGCATGCACTACCCCACGGCCAATCCTGCCAACTGATTGCATGACCATGCCTGACGGGGTTGTGATGCACATAGTTGATGCTGGCCCATAGGTGTCGTTCAGATCGCATTTCTCGTTCCACAACGCCGGACCAGACCCTGCGACCACGTTGCTGTTCCTCGCCATTCCACTGGTGGCTGGTTCGGCCGTGCAGCATACCCAGAGCACCGAGCAACGGCTTGATGACCGTGGTTTGAACCACCAGATGATAATGATTCGGCAGAACGCACCAAGCGAAGAGGCGAGTGGACAGGTCGCCACACGTCTCGATAAGCCGATCAGAGAACTCATTCATCCGTTCCGCTGTCTTGCCGACGATGCTGGCGTGCTCGTAGCACGCCGCATTGATGATGTATTGGCGCTCGCCATCCAGAAACCGATGCGGCGGC
The DNA here is from genome assembly GCA_049514055.1 of Tepidisphaeraceae bacterium. Classification (GTDB taxonomy): domain Bacteria; phylum Planctomycetota; class Phycisphaerae; order Tepidisphaerales; family Tepidisphaeraceae; genus JANYKD01. The sequence goes on from JBEKVL010000200.1 coordinate 7,017, forward strand.
GAGTGCCAGGGATGATGCTTCGCTTTCCGAGCATCGAGGACTTCGCGACGTTCGTCGTCGGTCATTTGCCGCCATGCGTACATATCAGTCTCGTTGACCGCTTGGAGTTTAAGTTCGGAGTTCACGCTTAAGCGTGTCTTCAATCGGAGCAGACACGCTGAAGCGTGAACTCCGAACGAGACTCCGAATTTCCGTTCACAACGTATATCCCTCGCGATAGGGCATGCGCAGCAGCGCCGTCGCATCGGCATCGCCGGTGCATTCGAACTTCTCCGGGTTCCAGCGGATCTTGCGGTTGGCCTTGATGGCGACGTTGCCAAGTTGCACGATCTCGGCCAGATGGGCGGCGTGGTCGACGAAGTCCGAGCCGCAGCGATCTTTACCACCTTTGCAGGCGTTGATGAACTCGACATAGTGCCCCGGCGAACGCTCCAGTTTCTTCGGAGGCTTGCCGTATTCCTTCTGGCGAGTCTCGGGGATGAGCCGGCCGCCGAGGATCTTTCCCTTGTCGCCGACGATGAGCGTGCCGTCGTCGACGCCAAAGCGGCGGTCGGCCTCGAGTTCATCGGGCCGCGGCGGGCGCATGCCGCCGTCGTACCAGTTGAGGCTGACGGCCGCGCGGTCGCCGTCGGCCGGGAAATCATAGCGGATCATGGACGCCAGCGGGGCGGTTTCGCGGGTGACTTCCGGCGGGGCGTTGTAGTGGGTGGACGAGGCTTCGACGGTTGTGGGATGGCCGAGTTTCAGGGCCTTGAACACCGGCGACCACTCGTGGCAGCCGATGTCGCCGAGCACGCCCGAGCCGAAGTCCCACCAGCCGCGCCAGGCGAAGGGGTGATAGCACGGGTGATACGGCCGCTCCGGCGAGGGGCCGAGCCAGAGATCCCAGTGCAGTTCCCTGGGGCAGGCCGGCGTATCCTTGGGCCGGGGAACCGCGCGCTGGGAAATGTCCGGGTGGCGGTTGGACCATGAGTGAACCTCGCGCACCGTTCCGATGGCGCCGTCCCAGATCATTTCGCAGATGATGCGGTGGGCCTCGGAGGCGTGGCCGAAATTGCCCATCTGCGTGGCGACTTTCGCGGCCTTGGCGGCCTCGTAGACCATGCGGGCTTCGTACACAGTATGCGTCAGCGGCTTCTGGCAGTGCGTATGTTTGCCGAGTTTGAGCGACATCATGGTAACCACGGCATGGCAATGGTCGGGCGTGGCGATGGTGACGGCGTCGATGTTCTTCTGCTCGTCGAACATCTTGCGGAAGTCGGTGTGGGGCTTGGCGGCGGGCCATTCTTTCTGGGCGCGGGCGATGTGTCGCTCATCGACATCGCAGATAGCGACGATGTTGGCCAGTTTCTCGAAATTCTTGACATCCCCGAAGCCCATGCCACCGATGCCGATGGCGGCGATGTTGACCTTCTCGCTGGGCGGGGTCTGGCCCTGGCCCAGGACGTGGCGTGGGATGATGCTGACCGCGCTGATGGCGGCCGATGCGACGGCGGTTTGCTTAAGGAACTGACGACGCGAGGCGTGTTGCGAAAGCATGGGTTCTCCTTGCGGTTGAGAGATGTCGGGACGAGGCTCGTCTGCCGGGTAATACCGCGGGAGAGCGGGATTGTGGCGGGATGCGAGGCATGGCATTGATAAGCCGGGCAGGGCCGCAACCAAAGAAGATTAAACACCAAGACGCGAAGGCACGAAGCGGGGTACGGTATTCGGAAACGAATCGCAATAGTGGGGACTTGTGGTTTGTTTGGAGGTGTTGTTTGTTTGGAGGGTTGTGGTTTTGAGGGCTTGAGATATAATGGGCTGCTTGCAAAGTGGTTATGAGCGGCAAGGGCGTCGGCAACAGGGAAGACAAAGCCGTCCTTTTCACGTCCAAAAGACGTCCCGTTCAGTCCCGTCAGGTTCCGGGTGCGTCGGGAAGGGAACCATGGACGTGAGGGAATGACGAAATCCGAGGTTCGAATGACGAGAGAATCCCGAAGCACGAATGTCGTTCGTGCTTCGGGATTCTCTCGTCATTCTCTGGACCGCCATCCATTCAGCAGTCAGCGTTCTGCATTCTGCATCGCCTTTATGGACCCGCCCGGAACCCAACGGGACACCGTTTGGACCCGGAAAAGACACTGATTTCCACCTGTTGCCAACGCCCCAAAC
>JBEKVL010000201.1:0-9168 GCA_049514055.1 Tepidisphaeraceae bacterium
GCCATGGCCCTCATCATTCTGCAAATGCCCAACCGGTATTTGCCGGTGTTCCATGGAAAGGGGCCGGGACAGTAGAGACGAACGCAGAATTATGAATGCAGAATGCAGAATGAAACATGAAGAGGGAAGAATGCAACGCGAAAAATGTAGAACGCATAGTGAACTGACGCACCCCGTGTATCCTCATATCGTTATGTCCACTTCACTCCGTGCCTTCCTCCCATTCAGCATTCTGCATTCAGCATTCAGCATTTTGCTCTTTGCATTTTGCCTTCCCGCTTTCGCCGACGCGGGCTGGATCCTCACGACCTCCGATTTTCGCTCTCAGCCGGTTTCACTGAACACCCTTGATACTGCCGCCGTGACCGTGATGCCTGTCGGAAAGGACAGGCCCGCCGCCATCTCCTACGACGATTTCCTCCAACTCGAACGCGCCTCGGTCGTCGGCTCCTCCAATGAACGCTTCACGCTCGTGCTTCTCACCGGCGATCGCATCCTCGGCCAGCCGGCCGGTTATAAGGACGAACGCCTCGTCTGGAAGAACCCCACGCTCGGCGAATTCTCCATCCCGCTCAAGGCGGCCCGCGGTATCCTTCGCACGGGTAAGAACGCCGATCCGCTCGATTCGGCCCGCAACGACGATCTCGTGCAGTTCTCCAACGGCGACAGCGCCAGGGGCATCGTCGTCGATGTCAATTCCGACAGGCTCAAGATCGACGTTGGCGGCTCCGTCGTCGAGACTCCCTTCGGCGATGTCGAGTTCCTCCACTTCGGCCAGGCCGGCAAGCCCCAGCCTGCCGCCGGCCGGTCGTTTCGCCTTCGGCTTCTCGATGGCTCGCTGCTGACCACGTCAGCCTTGACCGTCTCCGACACCACGGCGGCGGCAGGACTTCCCGACGCAGTCTCCCGCGACATCCCGCTGGCCTCGCTGATCGCCATCGAGCAGCTCAACGGCCCCGTCAGTTGGCTCTCCTCACGCTTGCCCGAGAAGATCGTGCAAATTCCCTTCCTGCCCGGCCCGCCCAAGCCCACGCGCATGGACGCCGCCTTGGGCGAGCGCCCCTGGTCCGACGGCCCCAAGCCCATTACCTTCGGCAACCGTACCTATGCCCGCGGCATCGGCGTCTACGCCTACTCCCGCATCGACTATGCCCTGGACGGCTCCTACAAGGCCCTGCGCACGCAATACTGCATTGCTGTTGGACGCAACCAATATGCCGATGTCACCGTCCGCATCAAGCTCGACGGCAAGACCGTGCATGAACTGGAGCACTTCCGCGCCGGTATCCTGGCATCCCCGGTCATCGTCGAAATCCCCGCCACCGCGAAGCTGCTCACGCTCGAAGTCGACTACGGCGCCAACAACGACGCCCAGGACCGCTTCAACTGGATCGAACCCGCCCTCCTGCGCCAACTCCCGCCCGCCGAACCCCCCGCCCCGCGACCCGCGACCCAGCCCTCCACGCGTCCGACGACTCTGTAGCCGCGATTGCCGATGACGGTGACCTGCCTTCCCGACCCCGATCAACGGATGCTGAGACATAGCGCAATATTAGAGGCCGGTGCTCGCCGTAACACCGGCCTCAATAATCAGGCTGCCCGACCTACTGGTCGGAGACCCACAGCCTCAATCCTCCAGATCGGCTGGCCCGCGGGGTGACTTTAGAAGAGTTCAGGTTTGAGCCGTTCAGATGCGTCGCCAGGGCAGTCGCCGGGTCGAGACACTGAAGCGGTCTCGCGACTGGGAAGACGCCTTCGCGCATCACCTGGTGGTCAGCCAGCGCCGGGACGGCCTGCCGCAGTTGGCGATCAGCCTGCGCATCTGCTTCTGCCCCCGCTCAATCTCGAGTTCCACATCGATCGGCACCTGATCGTAGACGGCGGCAATCCCCGTCAGCTTGGCCGGCTCACATCCTGCTCCCGAACCTACCACAGCACTCGGCTCGCCCGCGCCTGCTCCGCCGCCGTCCACGTCAAGCTAACGCACCGGCACCGGTTTGACATCCGTCTCTCCCGGCGAGACTATCCCAACGTAATTCGCGCTCTAAAGGCGTTATGACCACAGCACTCGAAACAGGCAGACCCGGCGACGCGACGTCGGCGCACGATCGACTCCGGCTGGAAGCCAAACTACGCGAGGTTGAACCATCGCTTATCCTCGTTCCCGCATGGCTCCTGCAGAACATCATCGCCCTGGATCGCGGATTTGCCGTGGGCGCCTTCACCGTGCCCCATCGCAAGAGTCACCTGATCGATCGCCAGCGACTGCTCAGACTGGTCCAGGATGACAATCTGCCGCTTTCCGCTGATTTGCCCGACGTTCCGACGGTGACCCTGCTCGCCCGTTCCGAATCCGACTGGCTTGAGAATCAACGACCTGCCCGCGTGCTGCGGCAATATTGGGAACTGCTCTTCCACGCCCGCCTGGATGCGGAATTCCAGCGAGCCCTATCCGTCTCGTCCTGCGACCTCGCCGCTGTTCAGGCTCGAATCGAGCGACTTGGCCGCGGCGCCTTCAACGAGGCCCGGTTTGTCCTGCAGCGCGAACGATACCTCGGCCACGATGCCGATGAGCGGGAAACCTACCGCGAGTTCGCTGCGGTGTACCTGGAGTTTCACCATTTCCGCCCCGACTTGCTGCCCGTCTATTTCCCGGCAATCCAGGATCCATCGGCCATCCTCTCTGCTCTGTCGGCCGACGTGAATTCCATACAACTTCTGGAACAAACCCGCCCCGCCGGCGCTGACGATGGCTCTGCCGAGACCGAGTTGCTCGTCTCGGCAGATGTCCGGGCCAGCCACCTTCCCGACCTCGTCGCGGGGCGCCGTCGAATTGAGCGGGATGCCCGACGCGGCCCGCAGTTGCTGAACAAAGCCCGGCGCGCCGCGTCCGTGGGTAATGACGTTGGCGCCGCGGCTCTGCGTTGGCGCGTGTATCGCACTGCATCCCATGACAACGCCATCTACAATTCCGCCATCGAGGATCTGTATCGGCTCGTCGACCGGCTCGTGGCCGCCCTGCAACTGGTGCCGGAGGCGGCCAATGGATGGCGGGCGATTCTCACCGTCGTCCTCGCCCATACCGCCCGCGGCTGGTGGAATCCCGAAGCCAAACTGCTCTACGACCTGCAGAAGGTGTGCGTCTACCACGAGAAGGAAATCTATTCTGTCGGCGTCGTGCAGTGGCTGCTGGAGTTCGGCGGCCGTCCGCTGTGTCGTCCCCAGCCCAGGCAGCGCCTGGTACTGATGTGCAAATCCCTACGTTCCGCCCTGGGTCGGGTTTCCAGGGTGAGGCTCGCGCCGCAACAACGGCGCGGGCTGACGCAACTGCTCCACGAAGCCCTGGAACACGTCGAATCCCGCCTGCGCCTATCGGTGCGCCCGGTCATCACCAAAACTCTGGACGCCGGTGGGTTGCATCCCACGGACGCCGTCGAGGAGATCGCGCGACAGAAACTGACCGAGGAACTTATCGATGGCCTGGCCCATCGCGGGTTTCTCACTTTCGGCGACCTTCGCGACGGCATTGCCCGCAACCAGATCAAGTTCGATGATGTGTCGCGATCCATTCGTGCTTTCGGCGGCGATCCTTTGCTCCGCATCGATCGCCGCCTGGCCGATTCCCTGGATGGTGTCTACCATCGCGCGGAGATCTACCTTCAATTCTTCCAGCGCAGCAGCTCGCTGTTCTTCGGCACGCGCCTCGGCCGCTTGCTCACTCGAACCCTCCTCATGCCCATTGGCGGATCGTTCCTGATCATGGAGGCCCTCGATCACACCCTCCTCCTCGTTATTCGCAAGCTGACTGGGCTCGAATGGATAAGGATGAGTTGGCTGGAAGAGTATCACCGCGTCCCGCTGGGGCGGTTCCTGATCGACAACGTCAACGTCCTGATTCTGGCCCTGATCCTGCTCGGGGTCTTGAACTGGCCGGCGTTTCGAGCCGTTGCCGGCCACGCGTGTCGTCTCTTCGGGCACGCCCTCTGGTCCATCTGCATCGACATCCCGCGTCGGTTGGCACAGCATCCCTGGGTGTTGTCGATCACCCGAAGCCGCACGGCCCGGCTGCTGATGCGCGGCCTTGCCAAGCCCCTCTGTGTCGCACTCTTCGTCGTGTCGCTGCTGCCTCGGACAGCGTCGCCGGGCACACGCTGGATGGTGGTCAGCGGCGTATTTGGCGTCGCGAACATCCTGTTCAACATCCGCGCCGGCCGCGCTCTCGAGCAGGCGGTCATTCACTGGCTGCGGATGCTGGTCAACCGCCTTTCGGTGGAAGTGATCGCCGATCTCTTTCTGCGCGTCAGCCATTTCTTCCGGTGCCGGCTGGAAGACTTCGACCGCATGGTCTACGCCGTCGATGAGTGGCTGCGCTTCCGTGCCAGGCAAAGCAACGCCGCGTTCATTGCCAAAGCCGCGATCGGCGTCCCTTGGTTCTACTTCGCCTATTTCACGCGTTTTGCCGTGAACCTGCTGGTCGAGCCGCAGATCAATCCGCTCAAGCATTTCCCGGTCGTTACCGTGTCGCACAAACTCGTGCTTCCCCAGGTGAAATTGGTCGCCGACGGGTTGCAGCAGCTTGGGCTGAATGCCGTGCGGGCCGGCTCCATGGCCGCTACGATCGTCACGGCGATCCCCGGCATTTTCGGGTTCCTGGCCTGGGAACTCCGCGCCAACTGGCAGCTCTATCGCGCCAATTCCCCGCCCTCTCTCAAACCGGTTCCCATTGGCAGCCATGGCGAAACGATGCGGCGACTGCTGCATCCCGGTTTCCATTCCGGCACCGTTCCCAGGCTCTTTGCCCGCCTCCGCCATGCCCAACGCCACGCCCATGACACCAGCCGCGCTGAGGAGGCGGCTCATTCCACCATTCACAAGCAACTGGAGGCCGCCGAACATGTCCGCGAGGCGGTCGCCCGTTTCATCGAACGCGAGTTGATTTCGTTGCTGAACCAGCATCCCGCGTGGCAGAACGCCCCCGTATTGCTGACAGGCGTCAAGCTCTGTTGCACGCGGATCAGCATCGAACTCTTCTGCCACGCAGTGAGCACCGCCAGCGCGCAACTGTCTTTCGAGCAGCGCGACGGGTGGATCATGGCGGGTATCGATATGCCCGGCTGGATACTTCACACCTCCGCTCTGCAGTCGCAAGTTCTCGGCGCAGCTCTGTTTGGCCTTTACAGGCTCGCCGGCGTGGACATGGTGAAGGAACAAATCGAGCGGTTTGTTGGCGAGCTTCCAGTGGCGTTCGAAGTGTCTGCGGAGCGTCTGAGCGTCTGGATCGACGGCCGACTGGTCGAGCCGCGTGTGTTCGATCTGACCGGCGAGGATATCCTCCCGTCGCCCGACGGTGGTCGGCAGATTCTGTTCCGATCGCTTTCCCTGTCCCGCGATCAGTGGCGCCAGATCTGGACGTCACCTGATGGAATCAAGCCCGATCTCGTGGCCACGTTTTTGCCTGTAGCCTCCGTAAAGCCCGGCGAACGCGCGTGACCGCGACACCCGGTTGACGCACTCAGCCAACGATCCAAGACGCCTTCGGATTACCAATCTGCATCACTACGGTGGATATCCACCATCAACTGCCCGGCTTCGCGTACTTCCTCCCCTTCCACATCGTCCCGCCGCCGAAATGGTGCTGCCACGCGGAATGGCTGGCGATCGCGCCATACAGCGCGATACTCACGGGCATCAGAAACGTGTGCCACCAGGGAAGCCGCATGAATCGCACGGTTCGCCTGTGCATCAGGCACTGGGCGGACCACATCACGGCCGCGATGGCCGCGAACAGCACGCTCCTTGGCGAATGTGCCTTGACCATCCACAACAGCCCGACAATCACATACGCCGGCGGCAACACCACGAACAACAGCCCGAAGATCAGCCCCGCCCAGAACTTCCTCGGCTGGTATTCCATGCCGGCGTAGGCATTCTTGGACAGACCCTCCCAGAGGTCGTTGAAATCCTCGTACATCCGCGTGCTGGTCAGGTCGTTGGTCAGCCGGCTGTGCGTCCTGGCCCCCGACTCCTTGAGTTTCTTTGCAAGGTTCACATCGTCAATAATCTCCGCCTTGACGGCCTCATGCCCGCCGATCTTGTCATAGACCTCGCGCCGCACCAGGATGAACCCCCCGGCCGCCAGCGCCACCTTGCTCCTGGGGTCGTTGGCCTTTCCCGGCGGAAAGATCAACCCGATGATCGTCATCAGCCCGGCCATGCCGATCTTCTCCAACTCACTGGTGAAGATCAGCGTCGGGAAAAGGCTGACCATGTCATACCCGTCCCGGTTCGCAAGCCGCATCGCCTGCCGCACCGCCAACGGATGAAAGAACATGTCGGCATCCGTGAAACAGAGCCACGGTGTGGCCGCACGATCAACCCCCTGCATGACCGCCCAGGGTTTCCCGCACCACCCCTCCGGCCGCGCGGCGCCATCCACCACCAGCAGGTTCGCATGATCTTTCCCAATCGCGGCCAGAACCACCGCCGAATCGTCGTCGCTCTGGTCGTTGACCAGCACCACGCTCAGGCCCGGATAGTCCTGAGAACACATCGTCGGCACGGTCTCCGGCATGATCTTCGCCTCGTTCCGCGCCGGAACAATGATGGTCACCGCCGGCCACGAGGGCGGATCGGGCAGGACCGTCGCCGCATCCAGCGCGTTCTTGTAGCCCGCGCGATGGGCCGGACTGAGCAGCAACGCCACCCAGAGAAGAGCAAACAGGCCAAGGGTAATCAGGATCACTGTCATACGGAATCTCGGGCGAGAATGGCCGGGCGGTTCTACGAAACCTGTTTTTTTCCCCACGCCAAGTTTGCAAAAACAATCGCGGCCGGTTAGATTACAATATCGTCAGCAGAGCCGTGCTTGAGCTTGAGCACTCCGCTCAACGCCCGGGCCTCGGCTCCACAGGGTTCGTCAACATCTTACTGCGGCCATGAAATCATATCGAGAATCTCCACAAGATCGTAAAGGTGACAGCAACGGCTCCGGCAGGGACGGCTCGCCGAACCGTCCGCCCTCCGCGACAGACGGCGGTTTCGGCAGAACCGCCCCATCCCCGGCCACATTGCCGACACGACCGGCCGCTCGCCCACCATCTGCTTTCACCCTGGTCGAACTCCTCGTCGCCATCGGCATCATCGCCCTGCTCATCTCGATCCTCCTTCCCACGCTCCACAAGGCCAAGGAAGCCGCCAACACCGCCGCCTGTCTGGCCAACCTCCGTGCCATCGGCCAGGCCATGCTGATGTATGCCCAGGAGAACAACAACAGCATCGCCGGCTCGCCGCTGACCTCCGGCCACTATCTCTGGACTGATTCCGGCGCCGCCCCCACCGCCGCCCCCGGCGTCACCGACTCCGCCTGCCCGCCACCGTGCATGGATTTCTACGACTTCATCGGCCCCCTGAGCCAGACCATGAAACTACCGCTTCCCGACACCACCTCCACCGCCGCCCGTTTCCGGGCCTACCGCGAACTCAAACAGTTCAAGTGCCCCGCCGCCGATGGGATCATCGCCACCAAAGCCTACACCAAAGTCGACGTCGAACCCGGCCAGATGCTCAGCTACTGCACCGCCATGGGCTTCATGCTCCCCCCGTTCCGTGCCAGCGCCTATTCCGGCCTCGCCGCCATGCCCGGCACCCCCTATTGGACCGTCCCCGCCGGCTACTGGCCGAAACTCAACCGGATCGGCCCGGGTTCCCAGAAAATCTTCGCCTCGGATGCCGGCCGCTGGACCCGCTCCAACGACCCCACCGGCCCGACATTCTCGATCACCCTCGACGTCGACAGTCCCCATCTGTACACCAGTTTCTCCGACTTCGGCGCCTTCTGCGGCGCCAGCAAAAGCCTCGATCGTTCGGCCGCCAGCGGCGGCACCGCCGCCGCCAAATTCGACGCCCGCATCTTCGGCTACCGTCACGGCACCCGCGCCTCCGGCCGCCTTGCCGGCGACTATCGTTTCAACGCCGTCTTCTTCGACGGCCACGCCGAGTGCCTCGACGACCTGACCGGCGCCAATCCTTCCCTCTGGCTCCCGACCAACACCACCATCCCCAACCCCGCCGCCACGCTGGGCAGCACCTATCCCTGCGTCTACCCCGACGCCGCCGCCAAGCACATCCCCTCAACGCCGTACATCGTGCCGTAGCCGGTTGTGATGGGTATCGAACTCTACAACGAGGGGCAGATCGACCGCCCGGCTCAGCGGACGATGGTTACAAACGAGCCGTGCTCAATCGATGGGGGAATATGTTGAAGAGCTGCCATCCGAGCGGACGGCCCGCCCCGCCGGCAGAAAATAGCGTACTCATGATCGTACTCGTTAGACTACGTACAGCAGTTAATAGACTACCAGCGCTGGGGATAGATCACCAGGCTCCATTTCGGAAGTGAAGTGAAGTGGAGCGATGTAGGCGCGCGGTGACAGGCGGAAAGAGGCGGGTGCGATGCGAACCCCAGTCGGTACTCTCGCTCGAGGAGATGGACCTGGGAATGCATGCCGCACCACGTCATGGTCCTGGCCCATTGCAGGCTGGCTGGAATCGAATCCAACACCCGACATTTGTTGATGCGCCGGTCCTCACTCATGGATTTCCACCTGATCCCCATCGTGCAACACTTCGGTGCGGTGGACCTGCTGCCCGGCGAATCGGCCGTTGCCCCAGATGCGGGCGAACTTCATCTTCTCCGGCAACTCGCGGTGAATCTCCCGGGCGAGGTCGTCGATGGTCGAGCCGAGCGGAAGCGTGAACGGCTTGCCCTTGTCGGCCGGCTTGCCGGGCTGCCTGGTGTAGACGCGGACGAGCGACAGCAGTCCCCAGAGGCGGCGGACCCAGCCGTCGAGTCCCTGGCCTGTAACTGCGGACACGGGCCAGACCTCCAGCCGTCCGGCGTAGAGTTCCTTCAGGGTGGCGAGCGTGGAGTCGTCGGCGACATCGGCTTTGTTGGCGACGATGATCGCACTGAGCGCGTTGAAGTCTGACGGGTCCATTTCACCGTGCGCGATGGTCTTGAGCGTCAGGCCGCGGTTGTTCAGCAGGTCGAGGGTCACCTCGGTCTCCTCGAGTGGATCGGCCGACGCATCGACGACGATGGCGACGATGTTGGCGCCGCGGATCGTGCCGAGCAGACCGCCGGGCAGGTGTTCGGGGGTGATTGGGGGC
>JBEKVL010000202.1:0-9141 GCA_049514055.1 Tepidisphaeraceae bacterium
GACCAGAGCTCACGACCGCGAAGCTGTATCTCCTGTTTTGTGCGGCAGTTACAAATGAAAACGACCGCATCGTCGCCGCGAGAAGTGTAACCTTGAGTCTGCCGCAGTTGAACCACGCCGGAATCGGCCATGAAATTAACGACCAGCATCATCTCAACGTCTCGGCGATCCATCGCCCGGTTGGTTGGTGGATCGTCGGTGGGCCGACGGCAATACACCTCCGACCGCTGGAAGTTACGCGCGGCGGCGGCAGCGGTGTGCGAGATGCTGGAAGAACGCCGGCTTCTGTCGGTGGTAATTGCCCCTCAGTTCGGCATCGAGCCGGTTACCCATGGCAACGGAGCCTCGCTGAGCAGTCCGCCCGTCTACCTCATCTTCTGGGGTTCCTATTGGAACACGCATTTGACCGGGGCCGTGGCACTGGTGGACGGCGCCGCCAGCATTCTCAGTTCGCCGTTCCTGAACATGCTTGTGCAGTATGGTTCCGACGGCCAGGCGAGCCTGGGCAACCCTTCGCACGCGTACGACAACCCCTCAGTCGGCCCGAAGGATGCCGACCCGGTCAACAATAACTTTGGATCTCCCCAGATCGACTCCGTGGTCCAGAACGAGATCAACCTCGGCGCTCTTCCTTCCCCCAACGCGGGTCCGCACACAGGGTTGTACGTGGTTGTGACCCCTCCAAACATCAACTCCAACTCAGCCAGTGCCGCGGGATTCAATTTCCAGTCCAACGGCGGTATTCCCGAAATCTGGGCCGGAACTTCCCCCAACAGCGCCTCGGACAACAACCCCAACGTCAACACTTTCACGCTGATCTTGTCGCATGAAATCGCCGAGAGCATGTCGAGCCTGGGGCTTGGCGGTTTTGAAGTCGGACCCGGCCCGACTTTTCCGCCGGCCTTCGGGGGCAGCGGCAACCAGATCGGCGATTACGAGCCGAACTTCTACAGCTTCACCGAGCCCAACGGCGCGTTGGTTCAGCCCCTCTGGTCCAGGCAGTTCGACGGCACCAACAATGTGATCATCGCCGACAACGGCACCTCCCAGAATTTCAACCTCACCCCCAACTGGGTCTACAACAACTCCAACAGCACCTGGGGGTTTCAGCAGACCTTCAGCCTCACCGTGAACGGCGACCAGCTCTCCAGCCCCAACGACATCATCACCCTCGGCAAGACGGCCGCCGGCGGCGTTTCCGTCACCCTCAACGGCGAAACTACCACCTTCGCCCCCGGCCAGATCAGCAGCGTCACCATCAACAGCGGCGGCGGGCAGGATCTTATTTTCGTCCATGACACGGTTGTTACCACCCAGATCAACAGCAATTCCCCGTTGAACGGCCCGGACGACACCGTAATTATCGGCGACGGCGGCAACACGCAGGGCATCACGGCGCCGCTGTCAATTACCAACACGTCCGGCTACGACTCGATCGATATCAGCGACTCGACCGACACCGTCGGTCGAACCGTGACCGTGGGCGCCGGCCCGACCGGCGAGGGGGAAGTCAGCGGCATTGCGCCGGTCAAGATCGACTTCATCATCGCCGATACCCGCAGCCTGTTTGTGGATACGGGCGACTGCAACCCCAGCGGCCCATATACCACGGTGAATGTGCTGGCCACCGTCGTGCCCACGACCATCACCGGGCACACCAGCGGCCCGGTCGACAATTTCAACGTGGGCAGCGACGGCTCGGTGCAAAATATTCAGGCGAAACTGACGCTCGCTGACTACGGACAAAGCATCACCACAGTGAACGACTCCGCCGACACCTCGAATCGCACCGTTACCATGGCCAACGCCGCCACCGGCGGTTACGGGGCCGTGACGGGGCTGGGGTCGGCCGAAATCGACTGTCAATACGCCCTTGCCTTCTTCATTCTCAAAACCGGGCTGGGCGCCAATGTGCTCAACGTTCAGGCGACGGGCACCCTCACCTACATCATCGGTAACTCGCACAATGGCAACGGAAATACGATCAACATCGGCGACGCCGGAAGCGTGCAGTCGATCTACAGCCTGACGGTCGACGATGCGACCGGTCCCGACACGATCACCGTCGATGACAGCGCCGACACCAACCCGCGCACCGTGACGCTGGACAACGGTTTCTCAGGCTACCCCGTTTCCGATCCGGCCCCGTATGGTTCCGTCACGGGGCTGGGTTCAGGGGTGATTAATTACGAATACGCCGACACCTCCCAGATCAACATCAAGCTGGGCTCCGCCACCGACACCGTCAACGTGCGGGCCACCGGCGCTGCGTTGACCAAGCTTGTCGGCGGCGCCGGCACCGACACTTTCAATTTCAGCCCCACGGTCAACAACCTCAACAACATCGCCGGTTCCGTTGATGTCCACGCCGGCCCCGGCCCGGCCAGCATTTTCGCCTATGACGGCAACTATGGAAATCAGACTATGTATACGTTGGATTGGGGATTCAATGTCGGCACGCTGAACCGCTCCGGCTTCGGCGGAATTGCATACTCGTCGGTACAGAATTTCAGTCTGGTGGCCGGCCAAGCGCCCGACACCATCGACGTGATGGACACCGGGCCGGGCTCGACCACGAACATTGACAGCGCCGGAGGATTGGATGGAGTCAACATCGGCAACGGTGGATCGGCCCAGGGCATTCAGGGAACCGTCAACATTCGGCAGACGGCCGGCGAGGGGAGCGTCAACATCGACGACTCGGCCGATACCACCGCCCGCGCCGCGATCGTGAAGAAGGCCGGCGTCACCGGCTTCGGCGCTGTCACCGGCCTGGCGCCAGCGGAAATCGACTATGACTATCTCGATGACGACCTCGGCCTGGGCATGAACCTGGGCAGTGGGGCAAACACCGTTACCATCCACGCCACAGGATCGACGCCGACCACGTTCACCGGCGGCCACGCGAAGTCGGTTCAGATGGACAGCGGCGCCACGGCCACGCTGGCCGGCGTCACGGTCAACGGCGGCAGCGGCGGGGGAATCACCAATCACGGCGTGATGACCGTCACGGGGTCCACCATCACCGGCAATACCCGCTCCGGCGGCATCGTCAATTACGGCGCGCTCAACCTGGTGAATTCCAACGTCAGCAACAACACCACCACGGGATCCGGCGGGGGCATTGAATCGCTGTCCGGCGGCTCGCTCATTGTCACGGGGTCCACCGTTGCCAACAATACGGCCGCCGTCAGCGGCGGCGGCATCTACGACAGTTCCAGCGCTTCCACGATCACCGGCGACACAATTACCGGCAACGCCGCCACCGGCGCTGGGGCCGAAGGGGGCGGCCTCTTCCTCCTCGATTCAGCGCCCTATCTGGTCAACTGCCTCATCGTGGCCAACTCGGCGTCCTTCGGCTCGGCGCTCTTCAACGACGCCGCCTCCAAACCCAAGCTGGTCAACTGCACCGTCACCAACAACACCGCCACCGGCGCCGGCGGCGCGATCTACAGCGATGCCACTTCCGTGGCCACGATCACCAACAGCATCGTATACAACGACCTGCCCTTGTCCGGCGGCAGCGAAATCCGGTCCTTCGCGGCCGCTCCGTCCGTGGTCAACTACACCGATGTGGCCGGAAGCTACGGCGGCACGCAGAACATCGATGCCGATCCGTTGTTCACCGCCAGCCTGACGCTGCAGGCGTCATCCCCCTGCATCAATACGGGGAACAATTCGATCCTCACCACGCCGCCATTGAACGTGACGACCGACCTGGCAGGCAATTCGCGCATCCTCCCGGCCGTCGCCGGCACGGTGGACATGGGCGCTTACGAATACAGCGGCCCGATCAGCCTGGTCTTGATCCAGGGGCCGCCCCAGGGCGGGGTCACCATTCCCAACACGCTCACGATCGTCGTCAGCCCCGAGCAGGGCAATGTCGTCATCAAGGACGGCTCGACGGTGAGGCTCGATTTCTACCGGCCTCTCAATCCCACTCCGATCCGGACGCTTCAAGCGGTTGTGGATGCCACCGGCAAGGCCACGTTTCTGAACATCACCGTCGGCGCCTTTGGTGCGGGAACCTACAGTTTCACGGCCACCGATGTTAGCGACAACAACGCCTCCCTCTCCCGCTCCTTTGCCGTCAACGCCGCCGGGTTACCTAAAGTGGCCTTCGCCCAGCCATTCCCCTCCACCGTCACGGCCGGACCAGCGACGTTTCCTGTCACCGTCGATCTGACCGACAGCGCCGGCAATCCCAGCAACGCCAACGATCTCCTGGTGGTCGAGTTCAACGGCGGCGCCTACTCGGCCCAGGCTCAGGGTGGTATGGCGACCTTCAATCTGTCGACCCCGGCTCCCAGCGCCACCCCCTATCCAATCGAGGCCGACGACGTCAACTTTGCCAGCGGCCTGGTCAGGGCCACCAACAGCATCACTGTCAACCCGGCCGTCTACTCCAACGTGCTGACCTTCGGCGGCATTTCCGCCTCCCAACCGCAAACGGCCGGCACCCCCATCACGGGACTCACCGTCACCGTCACCAACAATGGCAACCCCGTCAACAACGATCCGGTGACGCTGACCCTGACCGGCCCGGCCGGCGCGACCTTGTCCCCCCCGGTTCCCAGCGCCACCACCAACAGCCTCGGCGTGGCGGCATTCGGCGGCATCACGCTCGGCCCGGGCGGCAACGATCCTTATACGATTCAGGCGAGGGACAGCACGGGTGCCTTGGCCAACCTGAGCCTCAGCGTCACCACGCCCGCCCTGACAACGTTGGTGTTCACCCAACTGAATTCCAGCCAACCGTTGCAATTTGCCCCCTTCACGCTAGGCTCCAATTTGCCGCTCACGCCGTTCCAGGTGTCCGTCGAGCAAAACGGCGTCGTGCAGACCGGCGACAATACCACAGTGATCGAAGTCGTGGTCGCCATTCCCAACTCCGCCCCTTACGGCGGCAATAACGTCGTCCAGGTACAGGGGGGTGTAGCCAAATTCGACCATTTCTTCCTCGGCCAGGCCGCCCCGACGACCCTCAAAGCCTCCGACATCACGACCCATCCCACTGGTGTTCCTGCCGACGTTCCGGCCATCTCCAACTCCTTCATCGTCAACCCCGGCCCGGCCTACTATCTTGACGCCTCAGCGCCCGCGACCACGGCCGGATCGAGCACCGTTGTCACGGTGCGGGCGGAAGACATAACGCACAACAACTTCGTCCCCACATACGGCGGCGACGTCACGCTGAACATCTTCGACTCCCAGGGCAACGTCGTCGCAACGTCCACCGTGACGGCCCAGTCCGGCATTGCCACGTTTGGCAATATCGTCCTGGATCAGGCCGGCGACTATTCGCTCATCGCCAGCGGAACCGGTGTCGTCGGTGGGACCGGAAGCCTCACCGTTGTCGCCGCCGCGCCCGCCGAGCTGGCCTTTGAACAGGAGCCCCAAACCGCGGTAGTCGGTTTCCCGTTCGCCCAAACGGTGTCCGTCGCCGTGGAAGACCAGTTCGGAAATATCGTCACCGCCGACAATTCCACCAGTGTTTCCCTCTCCCTTGCCGGCGGCTTGCCCGGCGCCGGCCTAAATGGCGCCACCGTCGCCACCGTGCAGAGCGGCATTGCCGCCTTCGGCGCGCTCTCGGCCAGCCAGATCAACCCCGCCAACCTTCCGTATACTCTGAACGCCAACGACGACAACAGCGATACCCCGGCCGCCTCCACCACGTTCAACATCATCGCTCCGGCCACAATCTATGTCGACCAGAGTGCCTCACCCGCCGGCAACACCGGCAACGACTGGACCCATGCCTTTATCGACCTGCAATCGGCTCTGGCCGCCGCTTTGCCGGGCGACACCATCGACGTCGCCGAGGGGGACTACCAGCCGGGAACCGATCCCACGGACACTTTCGGACTTCTTGGAGTGACCCTTCAGGGTGGTTTCCCGACCGGCGGGGCTGATGTGCCCGATCCGGCCGCGAATCTGACGACCCTGGATGGCGCGAACACGAACTTCCATGTCGTGACAAGCCTCGCCACCAGTGCCACTTCCTATCTCAGCGGCTTCACCATCTCCGGCGGCTACGCCACCGCCGCCGGAGATGCCAACAGCGGCTTCGGCGGCGGCCTGTTGGTTGAGGGCGGTTCGCTCAGCGCCAGTAACTGCAGTTTTAACTCCGACTACGCGAATTCCGGCGGCGCCATCTACGTCGACAGTGCTTCCGTCTCGCTCAATGGGCTGATCGTAAGCGGGAACACGGCCTGGGCCAGCAACGGCGGCGGTCTGGCCATAGCGGATTCCGCCACCGTCACCGTCACCAACTCCACCTTTACCAACAATCAGGCCTCGCAAGGTGGCGGTGTTGCCGTCGATGGCGCCAGCACTCTCACCGTGGCCGACAGCACTTTCAGCGAAAACCACGGCGACATCGGCGGCGCCATCTACAGCAATGGCAGCTTGTCCATTGTCAACTCGACATTCAATGGCAACACCGCCAGCCAGTCGGGCGGCGGAATTTACAACATCGGGGCTCTGAATATCACGGACTCCACCATCAGTGGCAATTCCGCTCCAGATGGTTCGGGCCTCATCGCTTACAACGCTGGCATTGAATCTACCGTCAATGGCTCGATCATTGCCGGCAACCTGGGCTACCTGAACACGCCGGACATTGATGGCGGTTCGATTGCCGGCACGAATGACGTCGTCGGTCAGGATGCCACCTTCAGCTTTACGAACGGCGTCGATGGCAACATCGTCGGCGTAACCGCCGCCCAGTTGCTTCTGGCCCCGCTGGCCAACAACGGTGGGCCGACCCAGACCATGGCCCTGCTGGCCGGTAGCCCGGCCATCGGCGTCAGCGCCATCTTCAACGGCCCCAATGCCCTGCCTGTCACCGACGACCAGCGCGGAATCGCCCGGGGCGCGGCCGCTCCCGATATTGGCGCTTGCCAACTGGTCCTTACGCCGCCCCTCATCATCACCGCCCATGGGATCATCGGCGCCAACGTCTATCTTGAGAATGACGGAGCAGGAAACCTCGACTGGTGGGTTAGCCCTTCACCCTTCTTCACAAGCCCCCTCGGGAGCGTCCCTCCCGATGGAACCATTGCCATTGCCAACATCACGACCGTTGTGCAGGTCATCGGCGGCGCCGGCGACGACGTGTTCACCGTGGATTTCTCGAATGGAAGTCCAATTCCGTCGGGCGGCATCGCCTGCAACGGCGTGGCCGATGCTGGCGCTCCCGGAGACAGCCTCGCCGTTATCGGTGATGGATCGGACACTGGAACCTACACCCCCGATAGTACCACCACGGGCAGCGGCACGGTGACCGTTGACGGTGGCACGATCACCTTCAGCGACCTTGAACCGGTCCTCGCCAGCGGTTTCGCCGCGTTTTCCCTGGTGACGCCCAACGGAAGCAACGATCTCGTCCTCGACTCCCCCATTCCGGGGCAAAGCGAGATCACAGGCACCAGCGGCGGCATCGCCATCGAAGCGCTGAGCTTCTTCAACATTGCCAACCTGATCGTAGACACGGCATCGAACGATACGCCCGGGGCGGCCGATGACACCATGACCATCGCCCCGGCCGGAATCGATGCCGCCCGCCTGAGCGTGCTGAGCCTTAACGTCGGCGGCGGCACCAATTCCCTCATCGTCAATGGCGGCACCACAACAATTGACATGTCCCTGGGAATCGGCGGGGCCGATCTTTCATTGACACTGAACAACACCGCCGTCGTGACCCTGCCTTCGTCGCAGCAACTCGCCGGAATCACCTTGAACGATTCCGCTCAACTCGATCTCACCGGCGGAGGATCGACCGTCGTGCAGACCGGCGGACTGCAGATGGCGCCCAACGCGACGCTGGACATGGGCAGCAGCAGCCTGGTTGTTGCCTACACAGGCGCATCACCGTATGCCGCCCTGAACAGCCTGGTGAACAATGGCATGATCCTGGGCGTCGGGATCATCACTTCGTTCGGGACCGCGGCCTTCCCCGTGGCAGTTGGCCTTGTGGACAACAACCTGATCCATCAGACAACCTGGAATGGGACGACCATTTCCGACGGTGTGGACTTCGGTCAGATCATCCTCAAAGGCACCTACGCCGGCGATACGAACCTTGATGGCCAGGTGGACCAGTCCGACTACCTGAACATCGTCGCCAACATGGGCAGCACGAGCGCCTCGTACTTTGAGGGTGATCTGAACGGGGACGTTATGGTGACACCCGACGACTTCGCGATAGTCTCGGCCAATCTCGGTGCTGGAGCCAGTTTCGCTGCCGGCCCGGCGTTACCGGCGGCATCGCCCGCGTCCGCGGATGCAACGATGTCAGCGATGCCAGCAGACACCGTGTCCCCGATGATCGAGACGCCCGCGGCCGAGGTGACAAAGCCGATCGTCGACGTGAAGAAGCCCGCGGTCAAGACCGTTAAGCCCGTGGTCCACGCGAAGACACCGGTTGCCAAGAAGTCGACGAAATCCATCAAGACCAAGCTCAGTTTGCTGGTTCAGAATCTAAAGAAACAGACCGCCAAGGTGGTGAAACGCCATTGATTGCGAAACACGAGTTTGGACGTCGCATGCGATACGACCCCGTTAGGCAGGTCAGCAAGGCAGCCTCGAAGGAAAGCTTCCATCCGCCCGACTAAGTCGCGTATAGCCGGGAGCGGAGAACGCCGTCATTCCAGGCTGATCCACTCGGAGGATTCCATCCGTGACCGCTCCTGATGTCATTGACGATTTCATCGTGGTTCGCCAGATTATCCTGGAGTCGCTGGCGCCCTCCCTGCGGGCCGTGGTCGAACAGGCACTTCGTCTCCCACCGGATTACATCGACGATAACAGGTTCAATGATCCTGCCGTCGTGCGGGAACTTTTCGAGCCGGATTCGTCATGTACCGCATTTCCTGAAGAAATCCTGCCCGCCGATGTGGAACCTGAATCCCGCAGGTTCCTCCGCTACAACTGCGCCCGCCGGTATACCGTTGACGCGGCAGCGGCATTCCAGGTTCATCCCTCGATTGCGCACGCCCGGCAGATCGTCCTCTGGTATCGCCGGGCTCGGGAAGTTCGCGACAGCCTCGTCAACACCCATCTCGCACTGGTGGCTTTCGTGATCAAACGGTCTGGCCTGCGGACGATGGATCGGGATGCCCTGATCTCCGAAGGCAACCT
>JBEKVL010000203.1:0-9136 GCA_049514055.1 Tepidisphaeraceae bacterium
AAGCAGGACATCCAAGGTCTGAGGGTCAATTGCTGCCGGGGATGCACCTTCAACAAAAGGTGTGTGCCTTGACTTCTGGCGGATTTCCTCCGGCTCCACACCTGGTCGAACCGTAATCACTTCTGTCCCTCCGAGTCTGCGGGAACAGATACAGGGACGCACCTAGAATCGTTGTGCGCAAATTCCAAGTTTCGCCACGGATGTCACGGATTTCACGGACAATACCTGGCTTTGTCCTCTTCTTATCCGGGCTTCCGTGACATCCGTGGCTCTTCTTTGCATTGCCTCGCCTGCGGCCGCCACTCACGCTGACCGCCACCGCGCTCCTCGTCGCGGCCCCGTCCGGGAAGGATTGCTCCTCCCCTTCCCGGACACTGGCACTGGCAGAACAGTTCCATTTGCCGGAGAATGACCGCATGGCCCTGCTCGATGAGATCCTCACCTTCAACCACGACTTCGTCGCCCGCAAGGCTTACGAAGCCTTTCAGACCGACCGTTTCCCCAGCAAGCGACTGGTCATCCTCACCTGCATGGACACCAGGCTCGTGGAACTGCTTCCCAAGGCCATGAACCTCCGCAACGGCGATGTGAGAATGATCACCAACGCCGGAGCCATTGTCTCCCACCCGTTCGGCAGCGTCATGCGCAGCATCGTCGTCGCCATCTATGAACTGGGTGCGCAGGAAGTGGCCGTCGTCGGACATCACGACTGCGGCATGACCGGGCTGAGTTGCGGCCGGGTCGTCGACAAAATCCGCCAGCGCGGGATCTCCGAAGATGTCCTGGCCACGCTCCGGCACAGCGGCATCGACCTGGACCGCTGGCTCAAGGGCTTCGACCACGTCGAGGAAGCCGTGCGGCAAAGCGTGTCGACCATCCACAACCACCCCCTGCTGCCGAAAACCCTGCCGGTGCATGGCCTGCTGATCCACCCGCATACAGGCAAACTCGACGTGATTGTGGATGGCTACGAGCGAGCCGCGTAACCCTCGAATCTCCCGGCACTTCCGCTCTTTGCGCTGCGCGCGCCCGAAAGAATTTCCGTCTTTATGCCCCACATGCCCCAATCGCCACCCCAAGAAACTTCTTTTCTCCCCTTGAACCCCCAAACCTTTGAACCCTTGAACTGCCGTGCCTCACCGCCTACTTCCACTGATGCACGATCTCCGTCACGCCCAGCCGGATGAAGTTCACCGCGATGGCCGCCAGCAGCACCGTGATCACCTTCGCCACCGCCGACATCGGCTTCACGCCCACGACACGCCCAATGACGTCAGCAAAACGCAGCATGAACGCCAGCACCACGAAATTCACCAGCAACCCGGCCGCCGTCCACGCCCGGCCCAGCCCCGCCTGCGAAGACAGCACCAGGATCGTCGTCAGCGTGGCCGGGCCCGCGATCAGCGGCGTCGCCAGCGGCACCAGGCCCACGATGTCCGGCTCATGCACCGCCGGCTTGCCCGACACGGCGACATCCAGCACCGCGAACACCAGCAGCAGCACGCCGCCCGCAATGCGGAAATCGGCCGAGCTGATCCCGAGATATGTGAAAAGAACCTGCCCGACAAACATGAACCCGATCGCGATCAGCGTCGCCGTCAGCACGGCCTGCACCGCGATCCGCTTCCGCTGCCCCGTGTCCAGCGACACCGTGACGGCCAGAAACAGCGGCACCATCCCGATCGGATCGAGCGCCACAAACAGCGGCAGGAACACTTGGACGAACTTGTCGAGCATCAGATATACCCACGCGCAACCAAGTGGATCGTCGCAAATACGGGGCCACGGCCTGCACCCATCTGCCGTCGCTGGCAGTCATTCCCAGTCACCATGGCCCACGGTCCATCCGGCCGCGGTGGCGGCTTCCTTAAGCTTGTCCAAGCGGGGTTTGATCGCCTCGGAGTTCGAACCGACGTGTACGGGGAACGAAACCCAAATGAGACGATTCTCGTCGGCCGGCTTGGCGGCCCTGGCGGCCTTGGTGGTACTCACTGCAGCCAGCAACTCGCGGAAGGGAAGCAGGATGCCCTTGTAGTAGAACTGGCCGCGATGATCCACCAACAGTGTAGGTGTCGGCGCTCTATCGTCAACTTCGCGTGGTGCCCGTGCTCCAGCGGAGCCGCTGCCGCTGAGTGCGTCTATGAACGCATCGATGGCCTTCGCACCCCGGCCGCTGCGGAGCACGGCCACCTCATCGCGCGAAACCGCGATCACATAGTTGCCCACACCACATGTGCAGTCGTCATAGGTGATCGGTAGCACGGTATCAAACCGTTTCGGGCAATCAGCGTTGGTGGCCCTCAGTTTGGCCCATTGCCCGGGATCGAGGGTGAGCGTGCCCAACGTTTCCACTTCCTCGATCTGGCTCTCGTTGAGTTTGACAATGTCATGCGCGGCCGTGACCTTCGTGTGGTTCTGATCCACGGGGATGCCATCGGCCAGCGCCACGCGGGCGACAATGAGAAGCACGGCGGCCAAGAGCGGGAATTTCATGGCAGCCTCCGTTTGAGAATGCGAATCGGCCCCTGTCCATCCATGGACCGGGTGCCCCGAATACACAGGATCATCGGCACAACGACTCGGGAACGATGACTCTGCGTTGTTCTCGCCCTTGCCGAAGCCACGCCCAACCCCGCGCTGCGACATCATGACCCTCGGGCGTGACCATTTGTCCGGGCATTCCATCGAAAGCACAAACCGTCATCCCGAGCGTACTCGCGAGGGATCTGGCCTCGAAGTCCAAAACCAGATTCTTCGCGAGTACGCTTAGAATGACAACCGTCATAGTGGAAACGACTTGCAGCCTGCCCGGATTCTTGGTCACGCCCTGGCCCTCCGACCAACCGGAAACGGCTTCGTGTCTTCGTGACTTCGTGTTGAAGAGCCCGCGCTATTGACCTTGCCGCCTGCCGGGATAGTGTGGCCGCCGATGGAAA
Organism: Tepidisphaeraceae bacterium; assembly: GCA_049514055.1. Classification (GTDB taxonomy): domain Bacteria; phylum Planctomycetota; class Phycisphaerae; order Tepidisphaerales; family Tepidisphaeraceae; genus JANYKD01. The sequence goes on from JBEKVL010000203.1 coordinate 2,937, forward strand.
TCCACATCGCCCAGCGCACCGTCGGCCCCGACCAGCCGGTCCTGGTCATTGCCGAAATCGGGGTCAACCATGATGGCTCACTCGACCGCGCCCTCGCTCTCGTCGAACACGCCCGCGCGGCCGGGGCCGATGCGGTCAAGTTGCAGATATACACCGCCACCAGCCTCATGCACCCCTCCGGAGGTCTCGCCGAGTATCAGAAAACCCCGTCCACCGACGACTCGCCCATCGCCATGCTTCAGCGTTACGAGATCGATTCCGAGCAGCGCCGCACGATCGTCGCCGCCATCCGCGCCAAGGGACTCAGCCCCATCGCCACGCCGTTTTCGCCGGGCGATGTCCCCGAACTCGAACGACTCGGCCTGCCGGCCGTCAAGATCGCCTCGCCCGATCTCGTGAACCCGGTGCTGCTCAAGCGCGTCGCCGCCCTTGGCAAGCCGATGCTGCTCTCTGTCGGCACCGCAACCATGGAGGAGATCCGCCGGACGGCCGAGTGGCTGCATGCCTGGAACGCGACGTACGCGCTATTGCACTGCATTTCCTGTTATCCAACTCCCACGGATCAGGCCCACCTCGGTTGGATCTCGGAACTCGCGCGGTCCTTCCCCGTGCCCGTCGGGTATTCGGATCACACAACCGATGAATGGGCCGGCGGCCTGGCTGTCGCCGCCGGAGCGTGTCTGATCGAGAAACACCTCACCTGGGACCGCACCGCGCCCGGCCCCGACCATTCCGCCTCGGCCGATCCCCAGCAGTTTGCTCGTTACGTCGCCAACGTCCGGCGGGCCGAGTCGCTGCGCGGTGCCGGGAGCAAGCGGGTGCTGGAGATCGAAGAGGATGTGCGGCTCGTGTCGCGGCAGAGTCTGGTGCTCGTGCGCGACCTCCCGCAAGGGCACCTGCTCCAGGAAGCCGACCTGACCGTCCAGCGCCCCGGCACCGGCATTCCCGCGGCCGAAATCGACAAGGTCATCGGCCGGAAACTGAGCCAGCCGCTGACGGCGGGAGCGATGCTGCAGTGGACGCTTTGCACCTGAACCACTGCCTCGCGCAACGGTCATTCCGGATTATGCACGTTATGGCACGCCTTGCAGTTCGTGGCAGCACGCAATTCCTCGGCCGCGCCCTTCGTGCCCGCCACCACGCCCTCGGCCGCCTTCACAATGGCGTCTGTCCGGGTCTTCCACGATGCCATGTCGCCGTGCGGCGGCTTGTTCGCGCCGAGGACCTTCACCAGATCAAGCAGTTCCTTCGCCTCGTCCGCCGAAGCCCTGCCCTCGGTCACCTTCACCAGCAGCGACTGTTTGCCTTTGAAGGCCTTCTTCATCACGTCCCCAATTCCCAGTTTCTCCGCCGCCATCAGGGTCATCGCGGTCCCGCCGACTGCCACAATCGCCAACCCTGCCACAAACCTTGCCGTCTTCTTCATGGTTCAATCCCGTGAATCCTGACCGCGAACAAATTCCCCGGGTGCGATCCGCCGGTCATTGCGGAACGATCCCTGCCATAATGGGTACGCCACCCCACTCTATTACGCCGAGCCCGGAGTGTTGGCGGAATTATACCCACGCACACCAGCGGGCGGCGGAGACCGCATCGTGTTACATTCCCGTTACCCACGCACGCCCCCAACATGGTATGTTCTCAGCCAGCCTAACCATCAAGGAGCTACTCATGCGCACCAGCCTGATCGCGTTACTGATCGTCGGCCTCTCCCCCCTGCTCGCCCGGGCCGCCGAGGAACAGCCGAGAATCGTTTCCACCCAGGGCGAGGCCATCGTCTATGTCGTACCCGACGAGGTGATCCTCAACTTCGGCGTCGAGACCGTCGACAAAGTGCTCGACACCGCCCGCGCCGCCAACGACCAGGCTTGCGCCAAACTCCTCAAGGCCGTCAAGGACGTGGGCATCGAGGAAAAGCACATCCAGGCCGACCACATGAACGTGTCGATCCGCTACTCCGACCGCAACAACCTGGTCGTCACCGGCTACGAAGCCCGGCGGACCTACAGCGTCGTGCTCAAGGATGTGAAGAAGTTCGAAACGCTCGTGGACACGGTGCTCAAGAACGGAGCGAACCGCTTCGACGGCTACACGTTCCAGACCAGTGAACTCCGCAAGCACCGCGACAAGGCCCGCGCCATGGCCATCCAGGCGGCCAGGGAAAAAGCGACCGACCTCGCCAAAGCCCTCGACTGCAAAGTCGGCCACCCCCGCACCATCAGCGAAGGTGGCGGTTCGTACGCCTACTGGGGCGGCGCCAACCGCTACGCCAACTGGAACAACATGGCCCAGAACTCCGTCCAGGTCATGCCCGGCGGCGGCGAAGAAGGCGGCGACACCATGCCCCTCGGCCAGATCGCCATCCGCGCCAACGTCAGCGTGACCTTCGATCTGGTGCCGTGAGACACGAAGAAGCAAATGCGGAATGGTGAATGCGGAATGCGAAATGAAGTTTCACCATTCCGCATTCCGCATTCATCATTCCGCATTCATCATTCCGCATTCATCCTCCCCCTCATCTCCTCGAACAACTCCAGCCACTGGAGTGACGTCGCGTCCGGGATCGTCAACCGGCCGCCCTGCTTCAGATCCTCCAGTTCCTTGCGGCTCTTGCCAAGATAATGCCCTATCCACCCACATGCGGTGCCTCGCGATTCGAGCAGGAACTTGCGCAGCTCCTCCGCCGAGCAACTCAGCGGGAACGTCTCCTCAACCACCAGCGGCTTGCCGGCCACCACAAACTGCTTGAGTATCCGCATCGCCTCGGCCTGGTCCTCGTGCTTCGGATAAATATGCACGCTGATGAAATCCACCTCCGGCGCCAGCGTCACCGGGACAAAGCCGAAAAAGTACGACCCCTTCAGCGTCGGCAGCAGACCCACCGTGACCATGTGCTCGCGGTCCTCCTTGCGGATGGCCGCCGCCAGCGTCCGCGCCCAGTCGCGGGCGATCACCTCACGCGGCCGGTCGCCCTGGGCCAGCGCGATCCACTGCAGGTAGTCATACCCGCCGAACAACTGGCCGGAGTACCACTGTCCCGGCTTGCGCCCGTCACCGCCCGGCGAAACCGGCTCGTTCATCAGGTCGTAGCAGAAAACGGCCGGGCTGGATGCACACCGCCTCGCAACCGCCTGCCAGAACCGCGCCTGCACCGCCCACCGCTGCCGCTCATCGAGCGCGTCGTACCACGCCTGATTGTCGGCCGGCGTGTAGCACGCCAGCCCGGTGATATCCAGGTAGAGCCCCCTGGCTTCGGCCAGCTTCAAGAACCGATCGAGTTGCCCAAACGCGCGCCCCTTGAACTGCTCCGGCCCCGCCATGAACCTGTTGAACTGGAGATGGATCCGCAGCACATTGGCGCCGAGCCGCTTGAGCTCGGCCAGATCCCGTTCGACGCCCGCCCAATCCTTGTCCCAGCGGTCCTCGATGTCGTTGGATGAATAGTTCATCCCCCACGGCGTGAACGGCCTGCCCGACGGATGCAACACAAAACCCCGCCCGTCGCCGGCCACGCGAACACCCTGCATCACCGGCCCGGTCGTTGCTGGTCCCGTCGCGGCCTCTTCCTTGAGCAGTGCATCGAGGACCGGCTCGACGTAGTCCGGCTTGATGCCCAGTGCCCGCACGTTCCCCTGGCGGTCGACGATGGCGTAGCTCGGGAACCACTTGATATGCCAGGCCGCCTGCGTCTCGGGCGTGGTCACCGCGACCGGATACTCGATCTTGTCCGCCTTGGCGACCTCGGGCATCTTCTCCTCGCCGCCTCCGCCGCAGACGCCGATCACCAGCACACCCCGGCTGGTATAGCTCCTGGCGATCTCGTTGTTGTGCGGCACGGCCGCCCGGCACGGCGCACACCACGTCGCCCAGAAATCGAGGACGACAACCCTGCCTCTCATGCCGTCCGGGACGACTTCCGTGCCGATCCAGTGGCTCAGGGGCAGTGGTGGCATGGGCTTGCCGAGAAGCTGGCTCTGCTCGGGCCACGCCTCCTCCATCCAATGGCCCTCTTTCGCCAGGCCGCCGACGCTCGTCGCGGCAGGCTTGGGAGGCGCATCGCGGTGCGTGTGGAAGGCGACCACGGCGGCCGCGGCCACGAGAACCAGAGCGATGTAGGTGCTGGGGCGAGTCATGGGATTCCTTTGTTCAACGCCGGCCGGCCGCCGCCGAAATGCGGCCGAGGCGTTCGGCTTCGCCGTTCTCGAACGGATCGTAAGCGAGGCATATTCTCGGCGCGAGAGAGACATCCAGGTGAATCTCGCCGCGCCCAGGCAGCGGGTCGGCCGACACCACCGGACGCAGAACCTGTTCCATGTCACAGAGAAATCGCGGCACGTCCAGGCCCATGCAGACCGCTGGAACCCCCGCCAACCGCCGGTGGCAGGATCGGTGCAGGCTCACGACTCCCCTCGGATTGGAACGCCGGTAATGCTCGAGCGCCACGGCCGCCTGGATCATCCCCTGGTAAAAGTCCTTCTTGAGCCCGCCGGCGTAATGCCATATGTTCTCCCACGCTTCGTGGGCGTCGAAGTAATGTTGGCCGTTGAACAACTCGATGCCCTCGAAATAGAGCCGCTTCTCCTCTTCGACCAGCATGGGACTGTCGAAGATCATGGCTGCTTCTTCTTGTCCGACGGCTCGCTCAGATACAGGTCGAGGTAGAAATAGAGAAGTTGCCGATCCCCGACCTCGCGAACGTGGGAGTGGCGGAACTGGTATTTCTCGAAGAGGCTGATCGCGGGCTCTCGCTCCATGAACGTGTCCAGCTTGACCTTGAGGTGCTGCCGGTCGCGGCAGAACCGCAGGGCCGTCTCCAGCAGGGCCGAACCGATGCCGCGACGGCGGTGGTCCGGGCGGACGCGCAGCCGTCGGATCTCGCCGATCCCCGCATCGTGCTGCTGCACGCCGATCATCCCCACGACCTCACCCCCGTCGTTTTCCGCCACCCAGAAGTGCGAACCAGGCGAGGACAGATAGGCGGTCGCGATGTCGTCGATGTCCACGCCGGTGTCGTTTTCGGCCAGCGTGCCGCCGAGGATCGCTTCATGATACAGACCCTCGCAGGCACGGCTGTCCTTCTTCTCGAAGGTGCGAATCGTCGCCGGGATGGACGCGAAGTCGGTCATCATCCCCGATTGTAGCCGTCCGCCCGGCAGCAACCAACGCCGGAAGCTCACCCGCACGGGATTTCGATGAACTCCAAGTCGCCGCCCTCCAGTCCGAGCACGGCCACCGTCCGCGGATTTGCCCGGTGCAGGGCACCGGGATTGATCAGCCGCGTCCGGCCGATGCGGACATCTTCCGGAACGTGCGTGTGTCCCTGAAAGACGTAGTCGTATCCCTGCTCGGCCAGTATCCTCCGTTTCAGACCCGCATCGTCGCCGTGAATGACAGCCACCCGCTTGCCGCCAAGTTCCACATCCGCAAAGGTGTTGTGACATGCCACCCCCACGATCTCCGCATGCTGCCGCAACGTCTCCCGGTCCCAGTCGCAGTTGCCGAACACGAACATGCTGCGGCGGCCAACAAGCAGGTCGAGCACCTCCGGCGAACCCACATCGCCGCAGTGAATCAGCACTTCCGCGCCCCGGCCGACGAGCGCCTCAACGCCAAGCCGCGACGAATCCATGCGGCCGTGCGTGTCGGATAGAATGCCAATCTTCATAGAGACTGGTGATTGTACCGCAGGCTTGCTGCGGAGATAATGGCCAACAAGCATGTTGCTCGCGGAAACAAACTCCCTGAACTATGCCATCTATGGGATGGCGATCCTGGCCCTGGCATACATCGTCATGCGGCCGTTCATGCGCCGCCGCAAAGACCCGCTCGACAAGCCCTTCAATCTCAGTCTCGCCCAGCAGCGATCCGTCGAGCGCCAGATGAACTCCGCGCTCGTCGAACTCGCCGAAATGGCGCGGCAGATCACCGCACAACTCGACACGCGGGCCGCCAAACTCTCGGCCCTGCTCGATGAAGCCGATCGCAAAATCGACCAGCTCAAGCAACTGTCCCAACAGGCGAACACCCCCGCAAACGATTGCAACGCCCCCACGACAAACTCCGAGCCGCGGCAACCGCCACCCGAACCGGAAGACTCGCGGCATCGCGAGGTGTATGATCTGGCCGACCAGGGGCTCGCCCCCCCGGAAATCGCCGCGAAGCTCAACCGGCCCAGGGGCGAGATCGAACTGATCCTGGCG
>JBEKVL010000204.1:0-9120 GCA_049514055.1 Tepidisphaeraceae bacterium
GAGATGCGGAGCCCCGAAATCGTCGCCGAGCGAATCAGGCTTGTCGATTCCGACGGCAAACTTCGCGGCGCCATGGGCTTCGATAAGGACGGCACGTTCTTTTTCCTCAACGACCAGAGCGGCCGGATGAGGACGAGTATCGCCGCCCAGAAGAACGGCGGGTTCATGAACATCAAGGATGACAACGGCAAGACCCGTGCGCTGATGTCCTACGACGAGACCGGCTCGGTCATCAAGGCCCAGGACGATCAGGGCCTCTTCTCCATGCTGATTGACGACCAGCGCGGCCCGGCCATGCAGGTCGGCCAGGAAAACGGCCGCATCCGCATCGTCGCCCCGATGATCGATGTCCTTCAGGAACCCCAGCCCAAAGACCAGCCCCAGCCGCCGCGGAAGTAGCAGCGAAATACGGGGTCAGGCGACCCAGTGTTGCCTGACCCCGGTTCTTGCGCGGGGGACTCGTTGCGTATATGCGCGATGCCCGCGCCACGACGGGCTGTGCCAGCGCCCGCGGCTATTGCGGTGCGTTCTCGTCGGGCAGTTGCTCGAGTTGCTCAAGCCCGTCGCCCTCCGCCCCCTGGGACTCGGGCGACAGCGAGACGCTGGTGTCGGTGTTGGGATTCACCGCCCCGGCCGCCTGGATCTCATCATCCGCCGGCACGCCGTTGACCTGCACCACGAACGTCACCGGCCCGATGGCCAGCGTATCGCCCGCGTTGATCGCCGCCTCCTGGGCACGCTCGCCATTGACGAACGTGCCGTTGGAACTGCCCAGATCCTCCACGCGCAACGTGTCGTTCTCGTTGATGATCCGGCAGTGTTTCCGCGAAACCTCGGCCAGTGGAATCCGCAGATCGCAGTCCTCCCGTCGGCCGACGACCGTAATGGTTCGGGGCAGGGAGAAGCTGCGACGTTCACCGTCGGAACGGAACATGACCAGCACTACCTGAATCGCCATGGGTGAGCCTCGTGAGAGACCGTTGTCCGGCGGAACTTCCGCCACCGCTGGCGGAGTGATCCACCGACGATCAAGTCACTATAACGTAATGCCAAACCCCCCCATGAGCAAGCGGCCACCGCCCCGGGACATTTGCCTGAATTCGGGAGGACAGACATTCCCGCCCGTCGCGCGAACAATCCGTTCAACGCCTGATATCCCCTTGGCCGGCCACCACGCCCTTGTGTGTAACCAGCGGTGGCACATTCCTGTCCACCGCCACCCTGTCGAAAACCTCAACCTCCGAGAGCAACATCCCCCAGCCCTTGCGGCACGTGCAACTCACTCGGACGTAGCGAATGGAGACGGGCTTGTCGAAGATGACGCGATACGCGTACGCCAGCCTGCCGCCCGCGGGAAGTCTGTCGAACAGCCTCGACTCATCCAGTTCCCACGGCGCGTAGTCCGCCGGCGGTGCGAATACCTGGCTGAACGCGGCCGATCCGGCCGGCGAGAAGGTCGTTCCATCCCCGGAAGTCTCCACGTTGATGCTGTCGGGGAAGGATAGATGGAAATCGTCGGCCTGCCCCGCGTGAACCCGCACGGCCGACACGCTCCGCAATTCGCCGAGGTCGAGCGTGACGACCGGCGACACGTCCTTTATGAACATGACGTAGGTCGGCATCCACTTGACCGAGACGTACGTGTCCGGCGGGGCAATGATGCCGTCGGTCAGATCGCCCCCGCCGTCGGGGTTGCGCTGGTCCTGCGTGCCATTCAGCGTGTACTTCTTTCCCAGAGCGAGGTTCACGCCCCAGCGATACCGTTCCCGCGGCGTCTTGTCGCCGGGGCCGACGTCCTGGCCGTCGGAATAGCCGAACTTCACGGCCTCGCCATCCGGTCCCTGGCCTTGGAGATTCATCCGCACCCACTGCATCGTCGGGTCGCGGAAGCCGCCCACGTCGATCGTGTATTCCTGTGCGGGCGAACTCACCAGTTCGACGTGCCGCCGCTCGACGTCGCCCGACTCGCGGTGCTCGATCCAGCAATAAGCAACTTCAAACGGGGTAAAACCCGTGGTTCGCGGCTGGTGATGGATCGTCATCATCGCGGTCTGGATGCCCGGGCCGGAATAGCTCCTGGGGTACAGTTCGGTCTGAAACTCGTAGCGCAGGCAGGCGGCGCGGGCTGTGGCCGGGACGGTGTCGACGGACGCGTTGACCATCAGGTCGAACGGCGGCGAGCCATCGGTCTTCTCGAAGTCGCGCGTGTAGGTCTGGTCGTCCCAGGAGTGGAGAAGCGTCACGCGATCCCGGGGAGTCTTGACGCAGACGGTTCCGCCGTAGATCAGGTCGGTGATCGGCGTGGGCGTTTGGATCTTCCAAACGGCGAAGCACGGTGTCCCCTTTTCGGCGGGCCGGAGCGTGGGCTTGTAATACCCCGTCTCACGTTCGATGTCGATGTCCTTCTCCGCGTGAACCGTCTTCTTGTGGTTGCCACCGACGATGGACGGCTGAAACTGGATCGTCTCAGCCTGTTGTCCCAGCCGCACGTGGACACGGTTTGTGCCGCGGGTCAGCCGGGGCAGTGCCGGCCGGTTGATCTGCGTGATCGTCTCGATGAGCATCGAGGCGAGCAGCGACTCCGGGCCGGCCAGTTCGACCTTGACGAGGTACTCCGCGACGCCGGCGACCGGATCCAGGCATTCCGCCTCGCCGGTGTTCACGTCGAGCTTCGTCCAGTTGATGCCCGCATCGCGTGAGACGGAAATCACAGCGCCGGTTGCCTGCCAGGAGAGTTTTGCCGATGTGACCACGTTCGCCGCCGACACCTTGAAGACAACCTGGCCCGGGCCTTTCACGCCGTCTTTCGTCCACGCCACGCCCGAGTCGGAGTAGACGGCGTTGCGGGTGGCGGGATTGCGCAGGTCGGGGCCGTAGCGCCAGACGCCGTTGGCGCGGATGACCTTGTTGGTGTCCACATCCTGGTTGCCGCGCACCGGGCGAAACGTGCGCGGGCCGCCAGTCTCGATCGGTCGGAAATACCGCGTGTAGTGTTCGGCTGGCCGGAGATTCAGCACATAGCGGCTTCCCCACTGGGCATACAGGTTGCCGTCGGTGATGTCGTTGGGCGGTTTGAACGAATCGTAGCCGTTGGCCAGGGTCCGCTTGTATTCGACCGGCCGATCCGAGGCGCAGCGCCAGCCGCGATGGTCATTGATGTCGCGCACCGGATTGGTGCCGCATTCGGGGGCGAAGTTCTCCAGATAGAACCGCGGGTTCTTCTCAATCTCGCGAACCGAGGCCACCTCGCCCTTGTCGTTGAAGCAGTAGAAGCTCATCGAGGCGTCGAACATGTGCCAGGTCCTGCCATCGTCCCAGGAGCATTCGCAGACGGTGTGGTCGCCGAGTTGCACGTAGTGGGCCTTCCAGCCCAGCTTCAGCCACAGCGCGTTGTTGACCCCCGAGACGATCCCGCAGTTGCAGTAGCCGTAGCTGTTGAACATGCGGATCGGGTCGAGCACCTCGTGGCCATCCTCCGAAGGGTTGGTCGTCTGTTTGCGAAGCCGCTGGGACCAGCGCCACACGGCGATGGCCTGCTCCTGGGGCGTGGCATATTGCGAGGTGATCGAGTGCAGGTAGCTGTCGATGTCCGTGAGATCGGGCGAGGAGTCGGTGACGAGGGTCACATTGTAGACAGCGCCGGATGCGGCTGAGGCCGCGACCAGGGCGAGCAGCATGCCGAGAGCGATTCGCAACCCGGCGCGCGGCGCGCAACCATTTGTTCGGGCAAACGGAAAGCCGTGGGTGTTGCGATAGTTGTCATGCTGAGCGTGGTCGCGAAGCACCTGGTCCTGGAGTCCGGGGCCGGATTCTTCGCGAGTACGCTCGGAATGACGGCTTGTGGCCACAGGTTGGCTTTCGGAAGAATGACCACGCATGTAGTATCCTGGCTGCGTCATGGTGTATCCTTGGCAACTATCCGCATCAGCCCCCGGGGCAGCACCAGCCCCGCCAGCGCGAGTACGATCGTGGTCGTGGAATAGAGCATCATCGAGTAGCCGTGGAGAGTCTTGAACTCCGCGTTGTACGAGAGGTTCTGCGACCAGAGTTGCATGAGTCTGGGTGTGACCAGCAGCGGCGAGGCGATGGCCGGCAACACCGCCGCGACCAGCAGTGCGACCAGCAGCGTCCAGACCCCGGACTTCGTGGAAGCGCGCAGAAAGAAGCAGGCAATCAGCGCCACCGCGCCCAGTATCAACTCGAACTTCTCGAATGGTGGAAAGACGCGCGGGCCCACCTGCACGGCCAGCGTTTTGTCGGCCGCGAAGAGCAGGGTCACCACAAAGAAGACCGCGACCAGCCCGCCCAGCCACAGGCCCCAGGCGAAGAGCAGCAGGATCGACCAGATGAACCGCATGGCGGGACTCCTTGTGAGACGTTCAGTGCTTGAAATGCCGCTGGCCGGTCAGGACCATGGCGGCGCCGCGCTGGTCGGCCAGGTCAATGGTTTCCTTGTCCTTGACCGAGCCGCCTGGGTGAATGATAGCCGTGACGCCGGCGTCGAGCAGAAGTTGCGGGCCATCGGGAAACGGGAAGAACGCATCCGACGCCGCCACCGCCCCGCGAGCCCGCTCGCCGGCCTTGGCGATCGCGATCCGGCAGGCGCTGACGCGGTCCTGCTGCCCGGCGCCGGAGCCGTACATCATTGAATTGCCCGCAATGACGATGGCGTTGGATTTGACGTGCTTGCAGGCCAGCCACGCCAGTTTGAGGTTGGCCATCTCTTTCGCCGTCGGCTGCCGTTTGGTGACGACCTTCCAGTTGGCCTCGTCGATGCCGAGCAGATCGCGCTGCTGGATGAGATAACCGCCGGCAATTTTGTGCAGGTTCGCTTCGCCCGCATCTATGCGGACGACGCCGTCCTTCACCACAGGCCCGACTTCAAGAAGACGGACGTTCTTCCACCGCGTCCTGAGCAACTCAATCGCATCAGCCGCATATCCAGGTGCAACCACGACTTCAAGCAATTTGTCAATGGACGTGATCGCCTCGGCGGTCGCGCGGTCGACGGGCTGATTCAGGGCGACGATGCCACCGAAAGCGGCCAGCGGATCGCCGGCGAAGGCATTGCGAAATGCAGTGGGAAGATCGGCGGCGGTCGCGTAGCCGCAAGGCGTGGCGTGTTTCACGATGCACGCCGCCGGAGTTGTCAGTTCCTTGACGGCCGCGAGCGCAGCGTCGGCGTCCAGCAGGTTGATATACGAGAGTTCCTTGCCGTGATGCTGGACGGCGAAAGCGACGGAGGCCTCCTGCGGCTCCCGTTCTACATAGAGCGCGGCCTGCTGGTGTGGGTTCTCGCCGTAGCGGAGATTCTGTCGTTTGGAAAGCAGCACGGCGAAATCGAGCGTACCCACGTCAGGCCCATGGAGGGGGTGAAACGTCACCGGCTTCGAGGCGCCCAATTGTCCCTCCAGGTATCTGAAGATCGCGAAGTCATATTCTTGTGTGCGTTGGAACGCCTGCTGGGCAAGCTTCAGCCGATGTTTTTCGCAGGTACACCCGTGGTGTTTACGCAGGTCTCCCAGCACGTTCTCATACTGCTCAGGCGCGGTGACGACGACGACGAACCGGTGATTCTTCGAGGCCGACCGCACCATCGACGGCCCGCCGATGTCGATGTTCTCGATCGCTTCTTCAAAGGTGACGCCAGGCTTGGCGATGGTCTTCTCGAAGGGGTACAAGTTGATGCAGACGAGGTCGATCGGCTCGATGGCGTGCTTCTGCATGGCGGCAACGTGTTCGGCGTTGTCACGGAGTGCCAGCAGGCCGCCGTGGATCTTGGGGTGCAACGTCTTCACCCGGCCGTCCATCATCTCGGGAAAGCCGGTGACCTCGGAGACATCGGTGACAATCAGACCCTGCTCGCGAAGGAATTTCGCGGTGCCGCCGGTGCTGATGATCTGGATTTTGAACTCGTCGACCAGCGCCCGGGCGAACTCGGCCAGGCCGGATTTGTCGGACACGGAGATCAGGGCACGCTTGACGGGAACCAGATCGGACACGGAAACCTCGCTTCTGCTTGAAACCCATGAAACGCGGATGGACGGCCGAGCCGTCCAATCCGGGGAATCAGTGCATTTTGCGGACGGCCGCCGTCAGGTCAACGCCCAACCAGGGCATTTGACTCGGCCGGGGCAAGCACCCACTCGCCCACCGCGCCCGGTTTGGTGACCGGCTTGATCGCCATCACCGTGCCATCGGCCGTGACTGCGTAGATCGTGCCCGTCTCCTTGAAGTTGACATTGGACGCGAAGGCGACAAAGTCCTTCCGCGATGATCGCATCTTGATCTGGCCGGTCGCCCGCTCGACGCCCGCGATGGAATTGTCGGCCATGCGGACATAGGTGTTCTTCTCATCGACGGCCAGAACCTGCCGGCCATCCTCGACGGCCCACTTGGCCAGGCGCAACTCGCCCTGCCCGGTCTTGTCGATGGCCACCAGCCCCTTGCCCGGAACGTAAATGTAGACGAACGCGCCGACCGAAACCGGCGTGCTGTCCTCCTTCAGGGGCACCCCCGCGTAATAGATCCAGCGGATGCGGCCCGCGGCGGCATTGATGCAGTACAGTTTGGTGTCGGTCGAAGCGACAAACACGCCGTCCTTGTCGGCGGTGAGGTTGGCGACGATTTCCGCACCCGTACGGAACACGCTGCCGTCGAGTATCGGCCAGAGGACGTCGCGGTTCTCGCCGCGGACGCCGTAGACGGCGCCGTCGCGGGATGCCGCGAACACCGCGCCCTGGAACACCGCCGGACGCGACGTGATCTGTCCTCCGGTGGCCAGTTCCCAGATTGGGGAGATATCGTACGGTTGCCGCTTGGTGTCGATGGCCTGGATGCGGCCCTGGCTGGGATGGTCCACGCCCAGGAACACGGCAGTACCCTCGCCCACGGCGCCGGTGGAGGCGTTGTAGCGAAGATTGATCGTGTACGCCAGCTTGCCGTTCGGCTCGAAGACAACGAGTTTCTTCTCGGTCGGCACCACGATGCGGTTCTTGAGAGTGACGGGGTCGAACACCCTGTCACCCTTGTCCGCAACCCCGGTCACCGCCCGGGTTACACCGCTGGAGCGCTCGATCCAGTAGAGCCTTCCATCCGACGTCAGAACGAAGACCCTGTCTTCGTTCAACGAAATCCGCGTGACCTGTTCCTTGGCAAGCGGTATGGACACTTTCCAGGTGGACATGAACGAACCCACCGGAACTTCCATGACCTGTGCCTGCGCAACGCCGGGCTTCCCGGGGTCGGCCTGTCCGGTCGCATTGGACCCGCAGCCGGCCAGGGCCATGCCCGCGGCAACGCCCAGGAAACTCCGTAACCATTTGCCGCAACTGTTGATGTGCTTGCAATCCACGGTGATCCTCATGTTGCGTGTTTGCCAGGGGGCGGCGACAGGGCCGCCGACCTCCGGCGCAGGCCCACAGAATACCCGACTGCCGCCGTAAGCGTCAAACCCCCCGCGCAGAGCATTTGCGGCCGCCAGGAAAACCGTACCCAGTCACACGACGCCGGGACATCTCTTGCGCCCTTGAACGTCTGAATCCCAGACCCTCACTAAAGGCCCATTACGAGAATATTCCTTGCCCCGGTGCGTTCTGGGAGTAACACAAGGAGAACCTATGACCATGTTCAAGACAGTGCTTTCGACCGTCGTTCTCGGCGCGGCTCTGGCCATTCCGGCCTTCGGGCAGGCGGGTCCCGGTGGAGGCGGCGGCGGACAAGGCGGCGGTGGCCGTGGCGGCGGTTTCGGCGGCGGCGGTTTCGGCGGGCGGATGGGCGGTGCCCAGCAGCAGCCGCAGCAAACTCCCATCCAACGCATCGAGGCCACGCAGAAGGCCGTGATGGATCTGGCCACCGATCAGCAGAAGCCCAAGTTCGACGAGATGTTCAAGAAAGTCGGCGACGAACTCACCCCTCTCAAGGAACGGCTGGCCAAGCTCGAGGCCGAGAAGAAGGAAATCGAAGACAAGGTCAATCAGCTCGCGGCGGCCGAACGCAACGACATCAACGACCTGCTTACCGAAGAGCAGAAAGCCCAGCTTCGCGACAAGCTCGCCGCGGCCAACGCGGGCGGCGGCGCAGGCGGCGGCATGGCCGGCAGGTTGACGGCCCTCTTGCAGAATCCGGACTTGAAACTGACGGACGATCAGAAGGCCAAACTCACCCAACTCAGCACCGATATGCAGACGAAGTTTGCCCAGATCCGTACTAACGCGGGCGGAGACCCCCAGGCCATGGGCCAGGCGATACGCACGGCCATGCAGGATATGCAGGCACAACTCAGTCAAATCCTCACGCCTGATCAGATGACCCAGGTGCAGCAGTTGATGCCCATGCGCGGCGGACAAGGCGGCGGTGGGCGCCAGGGCGGCGGTGGCCGTCAAGGTGGCGGCCGCCAGGGCGGTGGTGGTGGTGGCGGTGGCGGTGGCAACATCCAGTAGTAGTTTCGTTCAACTGGGAACCAACCAGCAAGCGCAGGAGCCGCGGCGTGTACACGTCGCGGCTCTTCTTCTTGCCACACTGCGTTTCCCGCGCCGCATCGTCCGAACCCCGAACCCCGCACTACACCCCGCACGCCATGCCTGCCGCCGACATCTCGAACTCCGTCGGCGCGCCCACCAGTGGCAGGATCTGGTCAAGTTCCCTCATGTTCCGCACGAGATGGTCGGCCACCCCGTGCGTGCGCGTCTCGGACGCCGGCCGCTTCAGAATCGCGATCATGCCCGCCCGCCTGGCGCCGACGATGTCGTTGCGGACGTTGTCGCCCACGAATATCGCCTCCTGCGGATCCACTTCGACAAGCTGCAACGTATGCTCGAAAACCCGCCGGTCGGGCTTGCGCACGTTCAGTTCGCTCGAATACACCCGATAGGGAAAGAACTGGAGCAGGTTCTCGATTTCCAGATGGCGGTCCAGCACGAACCCGGGGACGAACGTGTTGGACACGATCGCCAGCTTCAACCCGCGATTCCGGAAACGCGTGAGCATCGGAATCACGTCCGGCGCCACCTTGCTGTGCCGCACCGTCGGCGCATACCACAACCAGGTCATCTCGCGGAAAACCGCCTCGTCGAGTTTCAAACCCAGTTTGATGGCGTTGCCGCGCATGATCCGTTCGCA
>JBEKVL010000205.1:0-9118 GCA_049514055.1 Tepidisphaeraceae bacterium
ATATGGAGCCAGCACGGTGTTGCTGGTGCCGTGCCGGATCGGCGGCATGCCGATGCCCGAGGCGTGGGAGTTCAAGATCGAGTTCGACGACAAGACCGGGCACGTCACCAAAGTCGTCGATGGCGACAACACGAAATATCAGGCGTACATCGACGCGCACAACCACGCAATCGACACGTCAACCGAGGCCGTGAAGAAACTGATTCCCACGGCCGAGGCGACCAAGGTGGTCATCGCCCTGGAGAACGTCTGGAACAACCTGTGGGTGAAGCCGGCGATCTACCAGCACTTCGTGGCGTCCTTCAAGAACCCGTGGGTGAAGTCGTATTTCGACATCGGCAACCATGTGAAGTATGCCCCGCCGCAGGAGTGGATCAAGACGCTCGGCTCGTTGATCGCCAAGTGCCACGTCAAGGATTTCAAGCTCAACGCCGACGGCCACGGCGGCAAATTCGTGCATCCGCGGGATGGAAGCATTGACTGGCCGGCCGTGCGGGCGGCGCTCGACGACGCGGGATACAACGGCTGGTTGACGATCGAAGACGATGGTTTGCCGCTGGAGGAATTCAACAAGCGGTTGGAACTGATTATCGCCGGGAAGTGACTGCGGCGGACTGCGGCATACCTCACGCAACGACGCAACGAAAGCCAGATTCGTGGCGTCATTGCGCCATTGCACGAGATTGCGAGGGTTTGGGGTTCTTTGACTCCCATGGCCGAGTTCGGCACAAGAAGGCATAGCTGGAGACAATGACGCAGACAGCGGTGAGGGAAGCTGCGGGACGTAGAACGGGGAACGGGAGTAGCAGCGTCAGGATCAACAATGAGATGTGCAGCAGCAACAGACGGCCGCTGGACCAGTGAACGAGCTCGGCGGCACGCACATGCATGTGACAGAGGATATAGAGAGACCGGCCAGTTGCGAACACGGCTGGCAAGAATGTCAGCAACAAGTCGAAAGCGAAGTAGGTCGTCTGCGGAGGGTCTTCCTGAAATGCGCGATGCCCGACAAAATGAGACTCCGCGGTCCTCTTCCGCACAGGCACACACGATCTGGCAGGCATGATTCAGGTTTTCCGCACCACCGCAGATCGCCTGTCTCAGGCATTGACCACCAGCCCACCCCAGGGCAATAATGAGCACCATGTGGAACAACCGCTTGCCTGAGCCCCAGGTTCCTTTTAAGCGACCTGGCAAAGGTAATCCAGGCCGACTTCGGTATCACTGCCGGGATTCAGCGTTTCTCGATTGGCGATTTCCATCGGTGCAACCAAGGGGTATGACATTCCGGTATCACCTTTCCCCGAACTCAAGGATCACCCCAAGGCACCTTGACGTGCATAATACCCCCGTTTTGCCGGTGTTTTTCGCGTGTTTTGCAATACCTTGTCAAGTAGTAAAAATCGGACTCTTGATCAGAGGGCTTCAGGTTCAAGTCATGAATGGCGCATGACGACGATAACCCTTGAGAGATCAAGGGTTCTTGTCTCTTCCGGGATGCCTGGAATGGGGTCGAGAGCAGTCTCCGGAGGTTGACCGACCATGGTTGTCGAAGTGGGCATCAGCGAGGGTCCTCTGGCGGCCGGGCGACCGCTGGCCTGCGAAGGCGCGGGGGCGATTCTCCTGTTTGAAGGCATCGTCCGGCCATCGGAAGACGGCAGACTGATCGCGGGTCTGCACTACGAAGCATACGAGCCCATGGCCCAGTCGGTCCTTACGCAGCTTTCGCAGGAAATCGTGCGGAGGCACGACTTGCTGGCACTTCGCGTGGAGCACAGCCGTGGCCACGTGCCTGGCGGCCGATGTTCCTTCCGTCTGCAAATCGCCTCGCGACACCGCAAGGAAGGCATTGCGGCCATGGACGAGTTCATCGACCGCCTGAAACAGGATGTGCCGATCTGGAAGACCCCGGTCTCCGCCACGGGCCGGCAAAGCGGAGGTGGCGCATGACTGGAAGATACCAGTTCGAGTCACCGGCCGATGCCCTGGCGGCGCTGCTGGGGCAGGTCCAGCCTGTGGGGATCGAGGTCCTGGCGTGGTCTGATGCGGTCGGCCGCGTTCTGGCCGAACCCTTGATCGCCGACCGCGACAGCCCCCCGTGCGATGTCAGCGCCATGGACGGCTATGCCGTGCGGCTGAACGACCTGGCGGCGGCGTCACTCCGGGTCGCCGGCGCGGTTGCCATCGGCTCGCCACCGCCTGATCTGCCTGCGGCTCGGGCCCTGCGCATTGTCACGGGCGCTGCGGTCCCTCGCGGTGCCGATGCGGTCGTCCCGCGCGAAGATGTGCGGGAGATGCCGGATCAAATCGTTGTCCGCTGGCAAGGAGTTCTTCCGGGTCAACACATTCGGCGACGCGGCGAGAATCTGCCCGCCGGTCAACCGGCGCTGTGCAAAGGTTCGGTGATCCATGCGCCGGCCGCGGCGGCAATGGCGTCGTTCGGGGCGTCCCGCGTGTCGGTCCATCGCAAGGTGCGCGCAGGCGTGCTTGTCACCGGCGATGAACTGCTTCCAATCGAAGCGACCCCCCAGCCGTGGCAGATACGCGACGCCAATGGCCCGGCATTGCACGCGCTCCTCGCAGCCTGTCCGCGTGTCGCCATCGAGAATCGCGCCCATGTGCCCGACAATGCCGCCCGCCTGCAGGCGCAACTCGCAAGAGTCCTGGATGACTGCGATCTGGTGCTGTTGACCGGCGGCGTGTCGATGGGAAATCGGGACTACGTGCCGTGGGCCGTGCAAGACGCCGGCGCGCGGATCGTGTTCCACAAGCTTCCGATCCGGCCCGGCAAACCCGTGCTCGGGGCCATCGGGGCCAGGGGCCAGGTCATTCTGGGCCTGCCCGGCAATCCCGTCTCCGTGTTGACGGCCGCCTGCCGTTTTGCCGGTCCGGTTGTGCAATGTCTGTCCGGTGCGGATCGCAACGCAGACGCTCGCGCGGTGGTGACTCTACAGAACCCGGATGGTAAAGAGATATCCATGTGGTGGTCACGTCTCGTGCGCCTTGCGGGTACAGGGACTGCGGAGTTGCTGACCAATTGCGGATCCGGCGATATGGTCGCGGCCGCACGCAGCGATGGTTTCGTGGAGGTTCCGCCCGGACAATCCGGAGCCGGTCCGTGGCCGTTCTTTCGATGGGAGATCTGACAATGGGCAGCGATGACTCCGCGAAACTTTCGCATATCGATGCCGCGGGCAAGGCTCGCATGGTCGATGTTGGCGCGAAGTTGCCGACAGTGCGCCGGGCCGTTGCCGAAGGCCGGGTGCGCGTTTCCGCCGAGTTGGAGGAACTCATCGAGGCCAACAGGCTGGCCAAGGGCAATCTGCTCGACGTGGCGCGACTGGCCGGCATTCAGGCTGCCAAGCGAACCGCCGAGTTGATCCCGCTCTGTCACAGTCTGCCGCTGGATCACGTTGAGGTGCATGCCTGGATCGAGTCGCCCCATGTGCGGCTGCGGGCCGAGGCATCGACTTGTGCAAAGACAGGCGTGGAAATGGAGGCGCTCACGGCCGTCGCCGTGGCGGCTCTTACGGTAATCGACATGGGCAAGGCTGTGGACCGGACGATGAGCATCGAGCAGATACGGCTCGTCGAAAAGATCGGCGGCCGCCACGGGGATTTCCGCGCACCCGACGTTGCATAGGAGCAGGCAGTGGCCATTACCGTTGCGATCTTGACCGTGAGCGATCGATGTGCCCGTGGCGAAACACAGGATACTTCCGGTCCGGCTTTGGCCGAACTGGTGCAGCAATTGTTCTGCGCCCGGGTTGTGGCGATGGCCTGCGTGCCCGATGAGGTTGGGCAGATACGCGGGCGGCTTCGTGCGTGGTCTGCGCAGGCGGTGCCGCCGGACCTCGTGCTGACGACCGGCGGTACGGGGCTGGCCCCACGGGACGTGACGCCCGAGGCGACGGCAGGCATTCTGGACCGCCGCCATCCCGGCCTGCTGGAACTGGCGCGGCTTCGCTGTTATCCGACGACACCGCGAGCATTCCTGTCGCGCGGCGAGGCGGGGGTCGTGGACCGGTCGCTGGTCATCAACCTGCCCGGCTCGCGACGCGCGGCGACGGAGTATTTGCAGGCATTGGCCGACGTGCTGCCGCACGCGATCGCCACCCTGCGGGGCGAGGCGCCGGATCACGGGCGAGCGGATTCGGGCGAGGTGTGAGCTTGCTCAGATGGCGCGGGGGCCGGCCATCAGCACCGCCAGCAGGCCCTTCTGGAAATGGAGCCGGTTCTCGGCTTGGGCAAAGACCATCGAGTTGGCGCCCTCGATGACCTCGTCGGTGATTTCATAACCGCGGTAGGCCGGCAGGCAGTGCAGCACGATCGCGTGTTTCGGGGCGGCGGCCATCAGGCGCTCGTCCACCGCGAAGCCCTGGAAGTCCTTCACGCGTTGGGCTTTCTCGGCTTCCTGCCCCATGGAGACCCAGGTGTCGGTGTACACCGCATCGGCTTCGTGGACGGCTTCGAACGGGTCTTGCGTCATCACGAAGTCGAGATCGGGTACCTGGGCCATGATCCGGTCGACATCCTCGGCCGGGAGACGATAGGCGGAAGGAGTCGCCAGAACGAAACGCATGCCGAACCGCCCGCACGCGGTGGCCAGGGCGCGGGCGACGTTGTTGCCGTCGCCGATGAAGGCCAGGGTGTGGCCCTTGAGCGAGCCGAAGTGTTCCTCGATGGTCATCAGGTCGGCCATGGCCTGGCAGGGGTGACTGAAATCGGTCAGTCCGTTGATGACGGGCACGGTGGCGTATTTCGCGAGTTCGGTCACCTTGGCGTGGGCGAAAGTGCGGGCCATGATCCCGTCGCACATGCCCGAGAGAACGCGGGCAACGTCTTTGGCGGGCTCGCGCTTGTCCAGGCCGACCTCCTCGTCGCGGAGCATCATCGCCGCTCCGCCCAGGTGGTGCATGGCGACGGTGAAACTGACGCGGGTGCGGAGCGACGGCTTCTCGAAGATCATCGCCAGCGTTTTGCCCAGGAGCAGCGGCTCGTTGCGGCCGGTGTCCTTGTGCTGTTTCTTGAGCCGGCGCGAGACGTCCAGGAGGTGGCGGAGTTCTTCGCAGGTACAGCCGGAAATCGAAATGAAATGTCTCATGGCCTGGGTTCCTGCCAGATGGCCCGTTGGTTTGCGATACCGGGTTGTTAAAGCACGATCTCGGTGCCGATGCCGGCCGTGGTGTAGATTTCCAGAAGCAGCGAGTGAGGGACGCGGCCATCGATGATATGCGCCTTGGCACAACCGCCGCGGAGGGCATTGATGCAGGCGTCGACTTTCGGAAGCATGCCCGAGGAGATCGCGCCGGTCTTGACCATTTCTTCGATCTGGGCGACGTTGAGGTGCGGCACCATGGTCGCGGGGTCTTTGGGGTCGCGACGGATGCCGTGGGTGTCGGAAACGACCACGAACTTCTCGGCTTTCATCGCCGCTGCGACCGCTCCAGCCGCCGTGTCGGCGTTGATGTTGAGTTTGCCGCCGGCCGCGTCGCGGGCGATCGTGGAGATCACGGGGATGGAGTCGGCCTGTACGAGGAGTTGGAGCAGGCGAGAATTGATCTGCGTGACTTCCCCGACGAGCCCGATGTCGATCCGTCGGCCGTCATCGCCGGTGAGGCAGGTCTTCTCGCCGAAGAGGACATTGCTGGAGAGCGAGTGCAGTCCCATGGCCTCGCAGCCCGCGGCCTGGATGAAGTTGACGATGAATTTGTTGATCTGGTTGCAGAGCACATGTTCCGCGATGGCCAGCACGCGTTCGTCGGTATAGCGCCTCCCCTGCACCCACTGGGGCACCAGGCCAGCGGTCTCCATGGCCTGGTTGATCGCTTTGCCCCCACCGTGGACGATGATCGGCTGCATGCCGACGTAGTTCATGAAGACGACGTCGGTGAGAATGTCGGAGAGTTTCTCCTCATCATCCATGATCGAGCCGCCGACCTTGACGACGACGGTCTTGTTGTGGAATCGCTGAATATAGCTCAGCGCCTCGACGAGTGACGATGCCTTGTTGATTGCGGCTTCCATCGGTGCAAAATGCTCCTGACGAAAAGTGAAAGGGGGTTAGTCTATGAAGCCGGGGGCGGGGTGTCAAAAGGGCAATCTGCCCCAATGACAGTGCCTGGATCGCGCTGGAACGTACTTTGGAGGTGGGGATCTGAAACAGAAGAGAGTTCTTGGCAGGGTGATAGTCTTTGTGAGGTCATTGCAAGATAAACGGTTTCAAGTAGTTATGGTCATTTCGGTGGTCGTTGACTGGCTGAGAACTGGTGTCCTTGTCGGGCTTTTCGGTGCGTGTCGATCCGCAGTGTGCGCAACCCAGAATCGCTTCCTCGTGCTCGATGCCGAACCAGACGCGGCCCGTCTCGAAGCGTGTGCGAACCAGGCGGTAGCCGCGCAGGCCCCAAACGCGGTACAACAAGCTGGTGGACATGCCTTCGTTTCCTTTCTGAAGTCGGTAACTCCAGGAAGGCATGTCCCCCTCTTTTCGATGACTACCTAAACGAAAGTCATAAGAGCCCCAAATCCCTCCACTGAGTGGTTTGGTTGAAGACGGAACCGGCCGAGCATAGTCCAGGGTCGGTCGTCTTGGCTGTGTTGGCTGCACTGGCGGCATGATACCGTGCCTGCGCGACTTCTTGAACGTCTCAGAAAGGGATGTCCTCGTCCGTTCCCGAGCCACTTTAGATGCCTTTAGGTATTCTAATGAACACCTACGGCAACTGCCACTGCCGGCGCAGAATCCATTCGGTTGTCAGCAACAGCAACACAAGAAACGCCTGCATGGGCAGGTCGTACTTGCTCGGCCAGTCGGGTTTGCTGCCCACTAAGAAGAGCAGGGTGCGGAAGGTGTTGGCCAGCGAGACTGATTCGGCGCGGGCCTCCAGGGCGGGACGCTGGCGGATGAGTTGGTCGATCAATGTCGGCAGCTGTGCCAGTTCGTAATGGAAGCCCTGGGTTTCCTGGGCGATACTCTTGAGCAGGGCCGGGTTGGCGGCCAGTTTGAGCATTTCCTCGGCCGGGGGGATCACGGTGAATTTCAGTTCCTGCGTGCCGATGGGCTTGCCATCTTTAATGGCCGTCAGCACCGCGACCCAGTCGCCCTTGTCGGGGTTGGGGATGGTGCAATCGTAGAGACCGATGCGGGTTTCGACGGGGGACAGGGGAATCTGCTGTTCCGTTTTGTCGCCGGTGCGTTTGAGTTTGAGCGAAACCTGGGCAAAGCGGGTGGCGTCGCCGCGCTGGTCGCGGACCATGGCCCGGACGCGGACGTTCTCGCCGAGCTGATACAGCGACTTGTTGAGCAGGCCATCCACACCGGCGCCGCGGGAGCGGTTGCGCGTGTCTTCACCGGCCAGCCAGCGGACGAGCTGGCCCCAGAAGCGGTTGTAGGGCGAGTCCTGGCCCAGGCCGCGCAGGGGCGTGTACCAGAGGTAGGTGGTGTCGATGGTGAGGGCGGCCGAGCGGCCTTCGCCGTAGCGCTCCACGGCGAGGACGATCTGCGGCTGGCCGTCCGGGCCGAGGCGATCGGGATGCGTGAGCAGGATCTGGGCGCCGGTCTTGGCTTTGGGCACGACCACATTGCCGCGAAGCGGCGGGAGTTGTTTTTTCGGCTTCTTTGAGTCACCGCCGGCGAACCATTCTTCGAGGCCTTCCATGGCGGGATGGGTGGCGCCGTCGTTGGTGAGGGCGGGGACGAACTGGGTCTTTTCCTGGGCCGCGCTGGTGTCGCCGACAAACACAGGCAGGGCCTTTTCGATCAGAGTATCCTTGTAGCTGCCGGGGCCGAAAGAATTCTGGCCGCCGATCATCAGCAATCCGCCGCCGCTGGAGACGCGCTGCTCGATGGCGGCCTGCTGGAGCTTGGTCACGAACGAGGAGTCGAGATCGCCGAGAATGATGACATCGAACTTCTTCCACTCCTCCTTGCTGACGGGCATGGCTTCAAACGGCTCGCCGTTGACGCTGCCGCCGGCCTTGAACTGGTCGCTGGTGACGCGGAGCAGCGTGGCGACTTCGATGTTCGGATCTCGCGCCAGGGCGCGTGAGAGGTCGCGGTACTCCGGCCGCACGCGGCCTTCGACGTAGAGCACTTTGATACGCGGATCGAGGGCCAGCCCCTGGAATTCCTGGCGGTTGTCCACGATCGAACGTTCGCCAGCGATCGGGTCGATCCAGACGGCCAGTTTCTGCACGCCCACGGTCTTGGGCTTGAAGGGCATTTCGATGACCTGACCTTCGGGGACAGGCTGCAACACGAGCGTCTGCATCGTCAGTTTGCCGACGGGCTTGCTGTCCTTGTCGATCTCGGACATCTTCACGTCGACGACGCGATTGGCCAGCGCCGTGGACTTGACCGTGACGCGAATCTTGGATTCGTGGTCCACGACGAAATCATCGGTGTTCTCGACGTTGTCGACGGCCACGTTGGCAACGCTGGCTGGCTCGGCCTGTTCGGAGCCGACGCGAACCGTGTTGATGGGCCGCTTGGAGGCGCGGACGAGGTCGATGACATTCGGCGAGGTGTTGTCGATGCCGTCGGAGATGAGGATGACGGCGGTGTCGGGACGGCTGGCCCTGGCCATCAGCTTGGTGACGGCTTTGGCGATATCGGTGGCTTTGCCATCGGCCGCTTTCCTGGCCAGATCGTCCGGCTTCTTGACCTCTTCCAGGTCGGTGGCAAACGTGAAGAACTGGGGAACGAAATTGTCGTTGACCTTGGCCAGTTGCGGGCGAAGGGTTTGCCAGACCGATTGGAGCCGGGTCGGGCCGTTCTGAATATCCGGGAAACTCATGGAGCCCGAGGTGTCGATCAGGAAATGGAGCGGCCGCTCGGGCTTGGGCTTGGAAACGAACCTCAGAACCGGCTCAAAGAGCATGGGCACTAGGGCGGCCAGGGCGACGACGCGCATGGCCAGCAGGATGCTCATGCGGATGGTGCCAAGCTGGGAATGGAGATTCAAATAGAATGTGGTCGAGAGAATGGCGAGTTGGATGAAGGTCCAGAACATGCCCACAAAGGGCGTCTGGAAGCGCGGGACAACGGCGATGATGGCCGTCCCGCAGACCCCGGCGGCGATGAGCGGCAGGACGAGGAACCCGGAAACCCTGAGCCAGA
>JBEKVL010000206.1:0-9111 GCA_049514055.1 Tepidisphaeraceae bacterium
GCGTCGGCCGGGTAGCGCCGGTGCAATATCTCGATCGGCGTCCGCCGGCCCGATGACACGATGCGTCCAACCAGTTCCACCAGCGGCCCGCGCAGTTCGGCGAACACGCCGCGCAGATTCTCGGCCGTCTCATCCGGCTCAAATGGATCGAGCAGCGCGTTGTAGATATGCCCCTTGTAGCCCACGCACTCGGCCTCGCGGCGTTTCAGGCCCAGCGTCTTTTCCAGCCAGGGCTGGAAGATCGCGTAGTCGCCCTTGCCGCGCGCATCCGTCCACGCCTGCTGGGCCATCACCGCCGTGGCCGCCATTTCCTTCACCAGTTCCGGCGGCAGTTTCCGCGCCCGGTCGTAAGACCGGCGCGTCTCCCGGACAACAGCCGCCACATCACCATACGGCTCGCACACCAGGTCGGACGCCGCCAGTTCGCCAAGCAGTTCGCCGATCCGCGGGTCCGTAAACGCCGCGTGCCCCATCGTGGCCAGCATCGACAGTTGCCTGGCCCGCAGTTCCACCCCGCGCGGCGGCATGTACGTCTCCTGGTCCCAACTGAGCAGAGACGATGTCGATTCCAGCGTCTGGACTTCCTGGAGCTTGCCGACCAGTTCCGTGTAAAGTGCTTGTGGATTTGGCATAGGCTCTGATTGAACCCGCGAATAACGATGTTTGCAAACGGCGGGTCGCAAATCACAACGGTAAAATACACACAGCTATGTCCTCGTCGGCATCGAGGCCATTCTCTGCGAAGTCGAGGTGGACGTTTCAAGGGCAGGCTTGGAGCGTACCACCAATGACCAATCTTCACTGCATCGCACGCCATGCTGAGAATCGTTTGCGAAATTGGGCGGATATGTTCAAATAGTCGTCGTGAGAACAGAGCCTTCCACCGACGATAACACGATCTTCTTGCAAGCATTCGCTGCGGTCAGCGATCAGACCGCAGCGAACGCCATCCGCCGTTCCGTTGAGGAACGGTTGAGCCGACATGGAGCAATAACTCGCTGCGATATACCGAAGCAATACTGGAAGATTCCCGAGTACTTCGAGGTGTTTATTGAACTCCGGCCGTGCAAGCCTGTACCAGAAACATTCGACAACATTCTGATCGAATTGGGATGCGGATGGGAGATACACCGATTTCCCGGCGGGGGCAACTGGGCTGTCTGGAATGCCGGCCCAGAGGCCGCGTTCTTCATCACAGAAGTGCGGTGGGCAAATCTGGAATGCCTCCGCCGACCCGAACCCAGCGCGGCAACCCGCATCCATTGATCCTGATCCTCCGCTTCTTCCCACCCATCCCCTTCACCTTGCCGTAACCTTTGGTACACTTACGTCGTGCTAGCAAAAATACACAGCTACGTCCTCATCGGCATCGAAGCCATTCTCTGCGAGGTCGAGGTTGATGTCTCCAAAGGGGGAATCGAGAAGACCACCATGGTCGGTCTGCCCCAGGCGGCCGTGAAGGAGTCCATCGAACGTGTCCGCCGGGCCATCCTCAACTGCGGGTTTCCGCTGCCCGTCCACAACTTGGTCATCAACCTGGCACCGGCCGACGTCAAGAAGGAAGGCCCGTCGCTCGACTTGCCGATCGCCATCGGCATGTTGCGCGGCAGCAATTCCATCGCCACCGACCGCCACAAACAGTTCCTGATCGCGGGCGAACTGGCCCTCGATGGCCGGCTGCGCAAGATCAAAGGCGCACTGTCGCTGGCGCTGCTGGCGCGCGAGAAGAAGATGCAGGGCGTCATACTCCCCGAGGAGAACGCCCTGGAGGCGGCCGTTGTCGAGGGGATCGAAGTCTATTCCGTCGCCAATCTCTCGCAGGCCGTCGCCTTTCTCAACGAACAGCTCCCGCTTGAGCCCTTCGAACTCGATGGCCAGGAATATCGGGCTTCCATCCAGGCCCAATCGCTCGACTTCGCCGATGTCCGCGGGCAGGAGGCCGTCAAGCGCGCCATCACCATCGCTGCCAGCGGCGCCCACAACATCCTGATGGTCGGCCCGCCGGGGACTGGCAAGTCGATGCTCGCCCAGCGCATCCCCGGCATTCTGCCGCCGCTCTCGCGCGGCGAGTCGCTCGAAACCACGCGCATCTATTCGGCCCTCGGCCTGTTGCCGGATGGCATCGCCCTCATGGACGCACGCCCGGTTCGCACGCCGCACCACTCGGCCACCGCCCAGGCCCTCATCGGCGGTGGCACCATCCCCCGGCCCGGCGAAGTCTCGCTCGCCCATAACGGCATTCTCTTCCTCGACGAACTGCCGGAGTTCTCGCGCTACGTGCTGGAGACCATGCGCCAGCCGCTCGAGACCGGTGAAGTCACCATTTCCCGAGTCCACGGGTCGATCAAGTTCCCCGCCCGTTTCATGCTGGTGGCGGCCACGAACCCGAGCGCCTCCGGCTATGACGCCAAGGATCCCTCCAAACGCGACAAATATCTGCAAAAGCTCTCCGGCCCCCTGCTCGACCGGATCGACATCCACGTTGAAGTCCCCACCGTGCCGTATCGCGAACTGACCAGCCGCCGCCCCGGCACCGACAGCGCCACCATGCGCAAGCAGGTGCTGGCCGCCCGCGCCGTGCAGCACCAGCGCTTCGGCACCGACATGGCCAACGCCGCCATGGACAGCCGGCTTCTCAAGCAGCACGCCGACCTCGGCGACGGCTGCCTCCTGCTGATGAAACAGGCCATGGAGGAAATGGGCCTCTCCGCCCGAGCCTACGACAAGGTGCGCCGTGTATCCAGAACCATCGCCGACATGGCCGGCTCCGAACACATCAGCGAGGACCATATCGCCGAGGCCGTGCAATACCGGCTGCTGGATCGGCGGTTCTGACCCACGTCAATTCCCCTCCGGCTTGACGCTGCCGCCGTCCGAACTGGCCGGGATGTCAAATCTGTCGGCCGGATCCGGCTTGGCTGGGTCGAACACTGGCACATCGTCAACAATGAACTTCGCAACGTCCAATTTGCTCTGCCGCAGGCTTTCGACGACGCATTTGGCCAACTCGTAGCTCCCGTAGGCGTTGTGATGCGTGCCATCCTGAAACGCCTTGGCGATATCGGCCGGGCCGAGGGCCTCGTAGAGCGACTTGCTCATGGCCTGCAGATCGATCAGGGGCACGTTGTCTTCCCTGGCCACCTGCCGCACGGCCTCGGGGTAGTCGCCGAGCGTGTTGGCGACCTTGCCAGAGGCATCGAGGCTCTTGCGGTGCATGGAGGTCACCAGCACCGGAATGCCGCCGCGCTTGCGGACATCGGCGACGAAGCGTTTGAGGTCCGTCTTGTAGGTGGTAAATGCCCCGACGCCGGCGCCGCGTTCCTTCATCTCGTTGTGGCCGAACTGGATGAGCAGGTACGGTCACGCGGTAATTGCCCTCGGGCACGTTGACCGAAAAGAGGAACGGCTTGTCGCTGGTGCGGAATCCGCCGCGCTCGACGATGGAGATCTTTACGCCGGGCTCGAAGCCGTAGCCGGGGTCTTTCGTGTAGACCATGGGAAGTGCAACCTGGGTGTAGCCTGGCTCGGCTTTGCCTGTGGCAAAGGTGAATTTGTATGTGGTTGTGTTCGCACCGGCGAATGCCGGTGTGGAGTGGAGCAGGAAACCGATGGCCGCCCTGGCAATGACGAGGGCTCGCACGGATCGAGCTGGGTGGTTTGCTGGCAACGTATTGCGTAGTAGGCGGGTCATGGGACGATGTTGTTGGGGTGAAGTGGGTTCAAGGATTCAAGTTTCCGTGGATTCTAGCGTGCGCATCTGAGATGGACGGGAGCACGAATGCCGACAGGACTGCATCTTCGATCTCGCCGCCGAAATGAAGCTGGATATCGTTCTCCGCAAATGTCACGGCATAAAGCCGGCCTCCCACGACAATTTGTATGGGGTACTCAACCATGCGTACTCCGTCATGGGCGGGGTATGTGTCTTACGCGCTTCCTCACGCCCCGAAATACCTCGCCACGATTGAGCGGGCGCGGGAGCGGTCGGAGGTGCCTTGGACGATGATCCGGCCATCGGGAAACACCGTCAGGCTCCAGCCGGGCGGTTCCGCCAGATCGCACTGGAGAAAATAGGCGCGGCGACGAACGGTGCCGACGACGGAGAGTTTTGCGGCAATGGCATCCATGTCGATCGGCGTCGGCGCGGGGCGGATTTGCACGGCGTTGCGGCCACAGAGACTCACTTCGCCGCCAGGGGTGTTGAGGAAGACGAAATCGCGGCGGGCGCAGCAGGGACACTCGGGGGATTTGGCTTCGGAGATATCCAGTTGATGGAAGCGGCCGGTGGTGAGGTCGAAGGTTAGAAGCTGCGGGACGATGTCGGCGGCGCGGGCAACGAGAATCTTCAGAGCGAGCGTGACTTGATGCGAGGCGGCAATGGCGACGGTGGGGGCGAGAACGCCGGCGGTGTCGCAGGTGGCGAGTTGGCCGGGCTGGGGGACATCGCGGAAGAGGCAGCGGAGGCAGGCGCGGCCGGGGAGAATGGCCATGGCCCGGCCTTCGGTGGCGACGGCGGCGCCGTAGACCCAGGGAATGCCGTCGCGGACGGCGAAGTCGTTGATGAGATAGCGGGTTTCGGCGTTGTCGGTTCCGTCGAGGATCACGTCGGGCTGGTGGCCGGAAAAGTCGGCCAGGCGCTCGATGTTGCCGGAGTGGATATCGACGACGTGCGGGTCGATGGCGACCTGGCTGTTGACCTGCGAAAGGCGACGGGCGGCGGCGATCGCCTTGGGAAGTTGGCCGGTGACATCGGATTCGTCGAAGAGGGTCTGGCGCTGCAGGTTGGTGGCTTCGACGATGTCGCGGTCGGCGATGCGGAGAGTGCCGACACCGGCGCGGACGAGTTGGTCGGCAATGACACAGCCGAGGGCGCCGCAGCCGACGAGCAGGACACGCGAGGCGGCCAGGCGCCGCTGCCCGGCCGGGCCGATCCAGGGGATGAGAGTCTGACGGTGATAGCGGAAGTTGGGGTCCATAGGAAAACGGGCCGAGTGCGTATAGTATAGCGGAGCTTGATGACAGACAGGAATGTCTGACAAGATGACAGACAGGAATGTCCGTCCTACCAAAGAGGTGTACATGGCCGTCGATACAAATCAGATCATGGAAATGGCCGAGAAACTGGGACAACTGGTTGGACAGCATCCGGCCGTCGAGAAGTACCGGCAGGCGCAGAAGTCGCTGGCCGATGATGCGGACGCCAACCGTTTGGTGAACACGTTCAACCGGCAGCTGATGCAACTGGCCCAGCAGGAAGAGTCCGGGATGCCGGTGACGGATGCGCAGCGGATGCAGCTCGAAGGACTTCAGTCGCAACTCGCATCGCACCTGAAGGTCAAGGCGATGAACCTGGCGCAGGTGGAGTTTGTGAACGTGATGCGCCAGATCAGCGACACGATCCGCAAGCATGTCCACGAGGCCGCGCCGACAGCGCCCGCGACGGGGCCGCAACAACCTGTGCAACCGGGTGGGCCGAGGATGGTGTTTTGAGATGTGAGATTTGAAATCTGAGATTTCAGATCTCAGATTGGAGACTTGAGATTCCCGAGGAGCAAACATGACGCAGGAGAACCCTCAGCAACCCGTACACGCAACGCCACCACCCAGCGTGGAGGAGCCTCACAAGCCCGCCGACGACACCGAAGAGGTGTACTTTGAGGGTTCCCCCCTGCTGCGCGCGGAACTCGGCCGGATGAGCGTGTATGTGCTGGTGGCCATTGTCCTGGTCGCGATTCCGTTCCTGCTGAAGACGAAGTGGGCCGGCGAGCCCTGGTGGACGTACCCGTTGTTGATTGTGATTGCCCTCGGCGTGATCGCCTGGCCGATCATGATGGTACGAACCGTGCGCTTCCGGGTGAGCAACTACCGCATCGATTTTGAGCGTGGCCTGCTGAGCAAGCACATCGACACGCTGGAGTTGTGGCACGTTGAAGACATCAGCTTCGACCAATCGCTGCTGGACCGGATGCTGAACGTGGGCAATGTCACGGTCCTGTCGCACGACGACACCACGCCCAAACTGGTGATGAACGGCCTGCCGAATCCGCGGCCGCTTTTCGAGACGCTCAAGCAACGCGTGATCGCCGTGAAACGGCAGCGGGGCGTGATCAAGATGGATACCGGGGGAGCCATGGGCGACATGAGTGATGGGGGACACCACCACAGGTGAAGCGGGAAGAACCCGAAATCCGAAACTCGAATGACGAATCAAATCAGAATACCGAATGACCAATTGGGCGGACATTCGTCATTGGTGGTTCGGATTTCATTCGGATTTCGAATTTCGGGTTTCGTCATTCCAGCGTAGCGCAGACAAACAGGCACGGGAACCTCGCCGATTCCCGTGCCCGCAATTTCCTGTCGTGGTCTCGGTCTATCGTCGCTGCCCAGGCTGCACCTGGATTTCGCCGAACTGCTGCTCGTAGCGCTTGATGAGCTGCCCGAGCGCGTTGGCCAGGCGCTTGGCCGTGGGATAGCTCAGGATCACGCGGTCCACAACCTTGAGCATGATCTGGGGCTGACCCTGCTGGTTGGGCTGGGCCACCTGGATGCCGAAGTCGACGAAC
Source organism: Tepidisphaeraceae bacterium (assembly GCA_049514055.1). GTDB lineage: Bacteria > Planctomycetota > Phycisphaerae > Tepidisphaerales > Tepidisphaeraceae > JANYKD01. Next base: position 6,567 of record JBEKVL010000206.1, read on the forward strand.
ACTTCCTCGGCCGTCTGGTGGATGCGGGGCAGGTTGCTGTAGGTGGTCTTCATCTCGCGTTCGTCCACGAAGACCTGGATGTTCTGCTGGCCTTCAGCCGCCGGCGCCGCCTGGGTGATTTCTTCTGCCATGTTTTGTTTCCTTCCTTTTTGAAAAACAAGTGGGGGGATTATGCACCAAAACGGAGATTTGTCCAATCGGTCAACAGGGGTTCGACGAAATCGGAACGTCTGGATAAGCTTGTGAACATGGCAACAGACCAGGCCATCAGTGCCTTGCGGCGCATCTTGCCCGCGGATCGGATTGTGACCGACCCGTCGGAACTCTACGTGTACGAGTCCGACGGGTTCACCATCGCCCATGCGCGCCCGGCGGCCGTAGTGTTTCCGGTATCGACCGACGAGGTTCGGGAAATCGTGCGGGTGCTGGCAGAGCATGCGGTGCAGATCGTGCCGCGCGGCTCGGGCACCGGACTGACGGGCGGATGCGTGGCGTTCGCCAACGGCATCATCGTCTCCACCGTGAGAATGGACCGGATCCTGAAGATCGACCTGGAGAATCGCGTGGCCCATGTGCAGGCCGGGGTACGGAATACGGCGCTTTCGGAAGCCGTGGCCGCGGTGCCGCCGCCGTGGGATGTAGATCATGGCGGCGGAAGTTGTGGTGCAGGCATCCAGCCTGCCCCCGGCTCTTGCAGGCTGGAAGCCTGCACAAAACCGTGGCACTTCCGCCGCGAGGATGTAGTGCCGCCGGTGTCCTCACCGGCGGGATCTGAGTTGTGTACGCAACGCCAAGACCCGCCAGCGAGGGCACTGGCGGCACTGGCGAGCAACCCCTGTCACTTTGCGCCGGATCCGAGCAGCCAGCGGGCCTCGACCATCGGCGGCAACGCGGCCACGAATGCGGGCGGGATTCACACGCTCAAGGATTTCGTTTCGTCCAATCACGTCCTGGGAATGGAACTGGTGCTGGCCGATGGTTCGCTGGTGCAGGTCGGCGGCCGCGACGGGGCATATGACGGCGGCGCCTTCGACTTGCCCGGACTCGTCTGCGGCAGCGAAGGAACGCTGGGGATCATCACTTCCGTCTGGGTGCGGCTCGTGCCCAAAGCCGGCAGTTTTCGCACTATCGTGGCCACCTTTCGCACCTCGGCCGATGCCTGCCACGCCATCAGCGAGATCATCGCCGGCGGACACCTGCCGTCGGCGATGGAAATGCTCGACGGGCAGATGGTGCAGACGATCGAGGATGCGTTTGCCTTCGGTTTCCCGCGGGAGTCGGCCGCCCTGCTGCTGATCGAGATCGACGGCATCGACGCCCTGCTCGAGGAACAGAACCGGATCATCGCCGAGATCGCCAACCGGCATCACGCCATCGGCGTGGAAAGCTCGGCCGACCCGGAGCGGCGGGCGCAGCTCTGGAAAGTGCGGAAGAGCGCATTCGGGGCCATCGGACGGATTTCCTATTCCTACTGCACGCAGGATGCCTGCGTGCCGCGCAGCCGGCTGGCCGAGGTGCTCATGAAGATCGACCAGATCGGCAAAGAGCACGGGCTGTCGATCCCCAACGTCTTCCACGCCGGCGACGGCAACGTACACCCGATCTTCCTCTACGATGAACGGGACGAGCGGCAGGTGCAGAACATTCTCGAGGCGGCCGGGAAAATACTGAGGTATTGCGTGGACATCGGCGGGACCATCACCGGCGAACACGGCGTGGGCGTGGAGAAGATACACCTGATGTCCTATCTGTTCGACGGGCCGACGATGTCGCAGTTCGCGGCCATGCGGCACGCGTTCGACCCCGACGAGCGAATCAATGCCGGGAAGTTGCTGCCATCCGAAAAGGTGCGGGTGTGCCTGTTAAAGCCGGTAAGAGGCGCAGCGAAGCCGTTGGCCAGTGGAATGTCGGGCGGTGATTGGTGATCGGTCGGGTTGGTTTGCGCCTGGCGCGAGGCGGGGCGTGGGCGGGATCGTCGCGGGGAGGGCGTGTCGGCATACTTGAGGATCAAGACGGGATTTCGCGCAGCGACGCGGAGACGCAGGGAATTCGGGCTTCGTGGCGACGTTTGCGGTGTGGCGTGAGTCTTGCGCGATGGGAATGCTGGATGGACCAAGCGTCGTCACATATTGTCTTTCGATGCCTTTCCCGTGCCCCTCGCCGCGCGGTTATGACTGTTGCCCTGCGCAGGTGTCCCAACAGCGTCACACCCGCCTGTCTGGCGGCATCCATCAGTTCCTCATCGTTTGAGGGCCTCGTCGTCGGCGACGGCCGCAGTCGGCATGGGAAGCGCGGGATGCATCCGAAATGCGGTTGCAGCTATGGGTCATGGTATCAGCCATGCCCTTGCCGTAGTCGTTCCCCACCGCCGCAAGTCCTTCATAGCCTCTGAAGTGCGGGATCTGCTTGCCGTCACAAATATTATATTACGCATTTACTGTCGCCGCCGATGACTCCGCGTTACAATGGTGCCCAGGAAGCCTCGATCGGCTCGCTCAAGACCCGGGCCATGCACATCGCCGCCGCCAAAGTGGGGCCAGCGTGT
>JBEKVL010000207.1:0-9054 GCA_049514055.1 Tepidisphaeraceae bacterium
CTGGTGGCGGCCCCGCCAGGAAAGTTCATCTTTCATTCTATGCGGGTGGGCCGAAGGCCCATGACGACTCAGCATGACAACTCTTGCCATGCTAACAGTTTGCGACTTGCCCGGATTTCTGGGCACGCCCGGTCGTTCTCACTTCATGTTGTCGCTGAACCACACCGATTCGGGTTTGGGCTGTTCCACGATGCGCTGGGGCGAGTTGTGCCGCGACATCATGCGTTGTCCGGCGAGCATGGACTGGATCATCTCGTCGGGCCGGTCCTCCAGGGCGCAGACGACACTGAACAACTGGCTGGCCAGACCGCGGGACCGCAGTGAACCCGACTGGCAGGCCTGCTTGAGGAGGCCGCGGGTTGTCTGGGAATCTTCGCGCTGGCGGGCCCCGGCCAGCAGGGCCAGCCAGACGGGCGCATCGCAGGCGTCCGGATTGCGTTTGTCGATGGTGGCGAAAAGATGCTGGGCGGTGTCGAGGTCGCCCTGGGCGGTGGCGGCCACGGCCGCGTCGTAGAGCGTCTGGTCGTCGGCGCCGACCAGGCTGCCGGCAAGGGCCTGCCGGCCGGAATTACTGACGACGGCCTTGCCGCATTGCACCAGGTTCTCGGCGACCTGCGCGGATCGGCCAGTGGAGGCATTCATGAGGGCGGTCCACAGCAGGGCGCTGGACTGCATGGCGGGAGACCCTGCCATTGTCCGCAGCGACTGGTCGGCCGCTTCACGGTCGCCGTTGAGCAGGCAGGCCAGGACCAGCCACTGGCGCGCCGCGGCGGACATGGGGCTTTCGGCGGGAACCTCGTGTACCACGCGCTGGAGGGTGGCGACGGCGTCGGCCGGGTGGTGCATCGTCATCTGGGCGATGCCCACGGCGACGAGTTCCCAGCCCGGAGGCGAGCCCTGGGGCCTGTGGACCTCGCGGGCCTGGAGGAGAGCGCGTTCCCCCTGGAGATCCAGCGCGTAAGCCAGGGCCAGCATGGCGATCGGTTCCGGGCCATCCGGGGTCGAGGCGATCGTCTGAGACAGGAAGGGGATCGCGGACTTGGGGCTGCCAGCGGCCAGAAGCTGGGCGCCGCGCGTGTAGGTCATGTCCGAAGCCACGGGCTGCTGGCATCCGGCCAGTGCGGCCGTCAGAGCGAGCACGAGATAAGCGGCGAGTCGGTTCATTTGCGTTTTGCCTGTTCAGTAAGTGGCATGGCCGTGGCGTCCAGAGGCGTTACGTATCGCGGTTCGAGGCGCGAGGTGACGCTGTTGGCGCCGGGCCGGCCGGGTTCGACGATATGCGCGGTGATCAGGATGACCACTTCCTGCTGCTGTTTGTCCGTCTGCACGCTGCGGAAGGCAGCGCCCACGCCGGGAATGTCGCCCAGACCCGGCGTCTTGTCGATGATCGACCGGTTCTGTTCGAAGAGCAGGCCCCCGATGAGGACCGTCTGCTCGTTGGTGACGTTGACCACCGTCTTGGCATGCCGGCGGGTCACCACGGGCAGGGAATTGGTGGCACCCGTCTGCGTGTTGACCACGGAGCCCCGGTCGGGTTCGGCAACGACGTCCGACACCTCCGGCTCGAGGCTCAGCATGATCTCTCCGGTCTCACCGATGGACGGCGAGACCTTGAGCGTCACGCCGGCCTTGATCGACTGCAGGGTGTAGTAGGGATTGGACGCCTGCCCGCTGAGCAGGGTGAAATACTTTTCCTGGCCCACGAAGATCTCGGCCTCGGTGTTGTTCACCACCAGGACCCGCGGGTTGGCCAGCACCTGGCCTTTGCGGGTCTCGACGATGGCACGCAGGGTCACATCGACGTAGGTGCCCAGGTCCGAGGCCGCGCCATAAGTGATGGAGCCGATGAGGTTGTCGGATTGCAGTCCGAAGCGGCCGGACTTGTACTGCCAGTCAAGCGCGAGGTCTTTGGAACCCTCTTCGGTCAGTTCAAAGACGACGGCGTCGATGGCCACCTGGCGATTGGGCTGGTCGATCTTCTGGATGGCGTCCAGCACGCGCTGGCGAACCGCGTCGGGAGCGGTCACCATCACTGTTCCACTGACTTTGTCGATGGTGAGGTAGGGGATCATCGAAGCGTGCAGCATTCCTTTGACCTGGTCGGGCTGAACATGGGAGAGTTTAACGCGCAGCGGCTCGGACATCCGCTGAAACAGCGGACTGCCGGGCTCGGTCTTGCCGACAAGGTAGTAGTCCTTGACCATGACGAAACTGCACCCACCCGCGGCACAGGCCCGCTCGAGGCAGTCTTCGATGCTCATGTCCTTGACCGACATGGAAACCAACCCCTGTACGGTCTGGTCACATACGATGACCGTGTCGGTCTGCGAGGCGATGTCCTGAATGACCTGCCGCAGATCGGTATCGACCCAGAGATTGGTCACCCGTTTTGCGGCCCTGGCGGGCTGGGTCTGCGGCGCTGCAACAGTCAGCGCTCTGGTCTCGGCAGCCCCGGCATGCCAACCCGGGCAGACTGCGGCCAGTCCCATCCATGGGATCATCCAGGCGAGGCGGGCTTGAGGATGTGTCCGTTGTCTGGCCATGCTACTTCTCCGTCTTGACTTCAATTTCCACCGGAACCTCGAGTCTCCGCAGTTTCAGTCCATCAATTCCTCCGTCGATGTTCACCGTGCTGTAATACCGGCCGGGTCTGGCGTCGGGGGGCACCTGGACCCTCAGTTCCACGGACTTGCGGCCGGATCGGGAGACCGTGAACTCCTGTGGCCGGATCATGATCCAGGGCTCTGGCGCCGGCAGGTCTATGGAAGTGATGGAGGCAGCGCACTGGATCGCCCCCTCGCCGGTGTTGTGAACCGCCAGTGCCAGGCTGCGGTTTGCTCCCGGAGGCAGGGTCGCCGAGATTCTCTCGGGCACCACTTCCGCGACCGGAGACTCCTGCTGCAGTTGTTTCTTCAGCGAGAGCAGCAAATCGGCCTCGGCCGGGAGTATCTCCACGGGCAGTTCCTGTCGTGCCTTGGCCCACGATGATTGATAGTCCATCTCCACCCTGATGCGATATTTGCCCGCGGGCACGGGCTTGGTGAAGAAGGCTTCGAACCGCCGGCTGTCGCCGCCGAACACGCACGCCCGCCGGCTGGTCAGCGGTGAAACGAAGATCATCCGCGACTTTTCATCCAGCAGGGTCATCTTGCCGCTGCCGTCAAAACGTGCCTGGCCGGTGTTTTGCAGCACCACCGCCAGTTTCGGCAGCTCCGTCTTCGCGGGCCGGGTGGTCGGCGCGGGCTGAATGGTTGCCTTCGCCGGCCCAGGATCAGGCCAGACGACTTCGCACCGGCTGATCTTCGCCTGCCTGGGCAGGGTGCGTCCGAGTACGGTCAGGAAGATCCCCGAGGCGATGCGGTAGTTGACGACCACGCCCTTGTCGGTCTGGCCTCTGGTGGCCATGGCGATCATGACCGCGCTGTAATACTCGCCCGGCGGCGCCGACAGCGGAGGCGTGATTATGCACTCCACGGTGTCGGACTGGCCGGGTTCCACGGCAACGTCCGTCTTGCTCAACGAGATCCACTTGCTGGCGGAGTTTTCGAGAACTCCACCATCTTTGAACTCGAGTGTCCCATCTTCCGACACCTGCACATCGGTGATGGTCAGGTGCGCTGCCTGCGCCACTCCAACTTCCTGGCGGATATTGTTGGTCAGCGCGATCCGGACCTTCCCCTCCTCGCCGGGCTTGAGGCTGATCTCCTGCTTCAGCGGCGAAACGGCCACCCCTGCCAGGGCGGAATTCGCCAGGGCGGCGATGAGGCAGATTGCCGGGAAGAAACCGCGGAGTTGGAGGGCAGATGTGTTTGTCATAGGTTGAGCCTACCAGGTGGCGGTCAGGGTGATGCTGGCTGAATAGGCCCCGGCGTCCGCCGCCCGGTTGGAGGGAGGCGTGGCCTGGACTGCAATAGTGATCGTGCTGTTGGGCCCGGTGCCGACGACGTGGTAGGTCTTGGTGATGAAGGTTGCCGAAGGAACCCACGCCCCATCGGCGTTGGAGACGTCGGCGCCGGTAAGCTTGTACGCGGTCGTGAGCGTCCGGCCGCCCGTGGTCAGGACCTCGTTGCCGGCGACGGCGACCGAGACGAGGATATCGCAGGCGACATCATGATGGAGCGTCAGGTTCGAACTGCTGGTGATGACCTGATTGATGCCGTTGATGTGCGTTGGAATGGAAACCGAGTAGGGTTGGCCGAGCCACATGACGTTCGCCTGGGCAATGGCAGCGGCCCAGCAGATCACTGAGAGGACTACGGCGGCTCGCATGACGTTCGGGCCCATCCGTGGGCCTCCCTTCAATCCCTCGCACCGGACCAATCTGAGCTACTCACAACACAGCCAGAACCCCCATTCCGCAGCGGTCTGGGGGGAGTTGTGTTCGGCTGTCGCGTCGCCTGCTTCGATCGCCTGGCTGACTCACCAGGTCGCTGTCATGTTGAGGACGCACTGGTAGTTGCCGGCGTCCGGCGCCCGGTTGTTCGGGCTGGTCATCCGCACGGCCAGTGTCATCGTATACGCCCCGTCTCCGGGCACCTGGTCGATATGATAGGACTTGGCCAGGAAGGCGGCGCTGCTGATGTAATCGGCGTCGACGTCGGCGACGTGGAGGTCGCCGCCCGTGACCTTGTATTCGGTGGTGAGTGTTTGCGTGCCGTTGGTGAGGACGCCGCTGTTGACGCCGTCAGTGGTGGTGACGGTGACGTTGGCGTTGGCGTAGAGCGTGAGGGTTTTGCTTAAGGTGAGGGTGCGGGACTGGTTGGTTGCGGTGATGTGACCGGTCCAGTCCGCGGCCGCAATGGTGTATGGCGCCGAGCCCCATTCGGCAAACTGGTCGACCGTGGCATTGATGGTCACGGTGGTGCCCGCGGAGCCGGCTCCCCAGCCGATCAGGGGAAAGATGAGACACACGGAGAGAAACACCACGGAACTTGCCAGCTTGGATTTGGACATGACTGTCTCCTTGCGGACTCCGTTCCGATTTTGTCAAGATCAGGCGTTTCCCGCCTCATCATAAACTCCCGAGCCTCCGACTAAACCACTACTTAAAGACTGCTGATGCCCTGACCAGCACCAGTGCTGTCGAGCCCTTGTGCTCGACTTCGCTATGCGTACATCGTCAGGATCACTTCATGACCTGACACTTTTTTTTCGTAATTTTGCATTACGTATAAATACGCTGCCGGAAAGAAGTGCTGGATTCCCGGCGTGGCAGGTCGCGCCGTGATTCTTGCTGAACACAAACTATCGTATTGCGGCAGCAGGGTCCGGGGGTCTCAGTGTCCGGTGTGTCCGAAGCCGCCGTGGCCGCGGGGGGTGTCGTCGAGGTTATCGGTCTCGATGATCTCCACGCGGGGCACGGGCGCGATCAGCAGTTGGGCGATACGCATGCCGCGTTCGATGGTGAACGGCTGGCGGCCGAGATTGATCAGCGGGACCATCACTTCCCCGCGGTAGTCGGAGTCGATGGTGCCGGGGGTGTTGATCATGGTGATGCCGAACCTGCTGGCGAGTCCCGAGCGCGGGCGCACCTGGGCTTCGAAGCCGGCGGGAATTGACATGTGGAAACCGCAGGGGATGACGCGAATGTCACCAACCTGGAGGACGGTGGGCTCCTTGACGGCCGCGGCGAGGTCGAAGCCGGCCGAGTGCTCGGTCATTCTGCGAGGCAGCGGGAGGTCGTCGTTGCCTGGCGCGCGTTTGATACGAAGAGAGACCATATGGGTAGAATCCGGAACTCGAAATCAGGACTCAGGAGGAGGCCGCATAACGATGAATGATGAACTGTCCGTCCCTCATCCCTCATCCCTCATCCCTCATCCCTGCTCCTGGAGCACTCAGGACGATCGTCGTGACTTCCTCAACGATGGCTGTTGCCTCGGCCATGCGGCCCTGGCCGATGGTGCGGCAGGCCAGCCAGCCAGCTTCGGGGCCGATCATGCGATAGCCGAGTTTGACGAGTTTCGCCACGTTCTCGCGGGTAATGGGGTTGGCCCACATGCGGGCGTTCATGGCCGGGGCGAAGACGACCGGACAAGCGGCCGCGCAGATCATCGTGGAAACGAGGTCGTCGCAGATGCCGGCGGCCGTCTTGGCGAGGACGTTGGCGGTGGCCGGGGCGACCAGCATGAGGCTGGCGTGATCGGTCAGGGCGATGTGCCGGGTGTCGCCGGATTCGAGGGCATCCCAGATGCTGGTGCGAACCGGCCGGCCGGAGAGGGCCTGGAACGTGAGCGGGCCCACGAAGCGGGTGGCCGATTCGGTCATGACGACTGTGACCCCGGCGCCGCGCTGAACCAGTTTGGAGACGGCGTCGGCGACTTTGTAGGCGGCGATGCCCCCGCAGACGGCGACGACGATCTCCTTTTCCTTCAGCGGTAGCGGCGGAAGGGACGGATCGGGCGCGTTGGGCTGGCTTGGGGACATGGCCTGGCCTGGGTTGGCGCGGCGGGACTACTTGGAATCGGGTCTGCGAATGCCGCTGCCGTCGTAGTCGATGGCGATTTTGTCCTCGAGGATTTCCTGGATGACGAGTTCGAGGTCGGTCATGTTGTCCGTTCGCTCGACCAGCGGGCGGGCGCCGTCCATGATCTCCAGAATGCGTTTCTGGATCAGGGCGGTGAGTTTGAACCGGCCGCCGACCTTGTTGACAATTTCATCGCTCTTGAGGGCTTCAATCATTCCAAGTTCTCCGAAAGACTCATTAGTATAGCAGGGCGGCGGGAAAATGCACGTCGGGTGAAACCGCCTCTGAAACCGGGTGCGCCCATTTTTCCGGGAACGTCGGTTTGACCACAAACCGTCATCCTGAGCGTACTCGCGAAGGATCTGGCTATTAAGTCCAAGGCCAGATGCTTCGCGAGTACGCTCAGCATGACAACTGTTGTAATGCAAACGGTTTACGACTTGCCCGGATTTCCGGGCACACCCCTGAAACCTGATGCGCCGGGGGTGGATGGCGGACGAATTGAGACGGTGCGACGGCGATGCGGGAGAGGTGATCGAAACGGCCGCGGAAATGGAACCGCGGATAGCGCGGCTGACGCGGATGGGAAGGAGAATCCGTACAATTGAACCACAGAGATGCTCACGACATGGATTGCTCAAGAGCATCACTGTGGTCTCTGTGGTTCAGATCGAGTGGATTAAATGGCTGAAGGATTCACGCGGGGTTTGATATCCTCCGCAGCGGCGAGCCGGGCGATTGCCGGGAGGCGCCCATCGGATAGAATCCCCCGCGTGATCCTCCGCTCGTTCCGCTCCTGCCTTCGCCACGTGTGTAGCCTCTCCTGCCTCGCGGCCCTGTCGCTGCTGCTGGGCATCGGGCTGGGTTGCTTGTGGGAGCGGACGATGCGGGTAGCGGATTGGCTCAGATACAGGCAATCCTCGGGCCATCAGGTGATCCTCATGACATATCCACGACAGTTCTGTTTCGTCTTGTATATCCCTTGGGGTGTTCCCCAACATTATTCGACTGCCTGGCATTACACCTCCGGCGCGCGGTTCCCGAAAGATATAGAGTCGATCGTTGAAATGACGTGGAAAGACTCATGGCTTCGCATTGAGCTTGCATATACGGATGTTGGGCAGAAGGACGCTGGCCCTGCTTTTGCGGTCGTGTCCGCACGATGTGCATAAGGGTGAGGCGAGACGCCTGTGCTGCAAAATTCGGCGGGCCAAGTCGCCCCTGACTTGAGCGGAACGGCCGCAAACCGTATCCTCGCTTCCATGACTGACGTTTCCTATCAGCAGTGTGTAAACCCCGCATGCGGCGCGACCTGTGGGATCGACGAGATCCGCGTTTCCTGCGGCAAATGCGGGTCGTTGCTCGATGTGCGCTACGAATGGAACCGGCTGGCGATGCCGCGGTCGCTGGGGTTTTTCGAGCATCGCTGGTCGACCAAGGGGAGCGGCGTCGAGGGGCGGCTGGATTTCTCGGGCGTCTGGCGGTTCCGTGAACTGCTGCCGTTCTACCGCACGGAAGAACAGATCGTCAGCATCGGCGAAGGGCGGACGGTGTTGCAGCGGGCCGATATTCTCGCCCGCAATCTGGGGATGAAGAGCGGGAACGTGCTGTTGCAATATGAGGGATTGAACCCGAGCGGCAGTTTCAAGGACAACGGGATGACGGCCGCGTTCACCCATGCGAAGATGGTGGGGGCCAAGCGCGTGGCGTGTGCGTCGACGGGGAACACGTCGGCGTCGCTGGCGATGTTCGCGGGGCTGGCCGAGATGCAGGGCGTCGTGTTTATCGGGTCGGGCAAGATCAGCTTCGGCAAGCTGTCGCAGGCGCTGGACTACGGCGCCCTGACGCTGCAGATCAACGGCGACTTTGACGCCTGTCTGCGGCGGATCAGGCAGATCGCCACCGATTCGCGCATGGGCATCTATTTGATGAACTCGGTCAACCCGTTCCGGCTCGAGGGGCAGAAGTCGATCATGTATCGCGTGCTGGAGGCGCTGGACTGGGAACCGCCGGACTGGGTGCTGGTGCCGGGCGGGAACCTGGGCAACTGCTCGGCGTTTGGCAAGGCGTTTATGGAACTCCGCGAGTTGGGGCTCATCAAACGCATTCCGCGCCTGGCGATCGTCAACGCGGCCGGGGCCAACACGCTGCACCGCGTGTTCAACCAGAAGCTGCTGCGCTGGAACGGCGGGCATTACGACCAGACGGTCATCAGCAAGCTCTACGCGGCCATGGACGAGTCGCATGAGAACGCGCATACGCTGGCCAGCGCGATCGAGATCAACCGGCCGGTGAATCTGCCCAAGGCGCTGCGGGCGCTGGAAATCATGAACGGTGTGGTGGCCGAGGTCAGCGACGACGATATTCTGGAACATCGTGCCATGGTCGCGCGGTATGGTTTCGGCTGTGAGCCGGCCAGTGCGGCGAGCGTGGCGGGTCTGCATCAGTTGCGCGAGCGCGGGATCATTTCGCCGGACGAGCGTTGCGTGTGTATCCTGACCGGGCACGAGCTGAAGGATCCGAATATCACGGTGAAGTATCACACCGGCGTGGACATGAAGAGCGTGCAGGATCTGGCCCCGCGCAGC